>CBKYSX010000714.1:0-2907 GCA_966690745.1 uncultured Ardenticatenales bacterium | reverse complement strand
GAACACCACCAACCGCGACACCTGTACCTCCGACACCTACCCGTACCCCTACAGGTGTACCACCCACTGCCACCCGCACACCCAGCCCTGTGCCTCCAACCAATACACCTACGGGACCGACCGCAACCCCCGGAGGTAGCATCACTTATACAGGGACGCTACCCGGAACCGGTTCTAATGCCTATCACCCGACAGAAGGCTATAGCAGTGGAGCAGGGGTCCACACCGGCGACTTAAACGGAACCGGAAGTGATTTTGATCTCTATCTGCAACGGTGGAACGGAAGCAGTTGGGCAACCGTTGCCAGCGGCACCAGTTCCGACTCGACAGAGTTTGTCAGTTACAATGGCACCGTCGGAACCTATCGCTGGCGCGTCTACAGCTATAGCGGCTCCGGCAGTTACACGCTTGTCACCACCCGTCCAAGTGGAACATCACCGACAAGCACCCCGGTACCCGCTACACCAACCCCCGGCAGTGGTGGCACAACCTATACGGGAACATTGCCCGGAACAGGTTCCAATGCCTATCATCCCTCTTCAGGCTACAGCAGTGGGGCAGGGGTTCACACCGGCGATCTAAGCGGAACCGGAAGTGATTTTGATCTCTATCTGCAACGGTGGAATGGAAGTAGTTGGGCAACTGTTGCCAGCGGAACCAGTTCCGATTCCACAGAGTTTGTCAGCTATAATGGCACAGCCGGGACTTATCGCTGGCGCGTCTACAGTTATAGCGGCTCCGGAAGTTACACGCTTGTCACCACTCGCCCCACATCATTAACAAGTGGAGAGATTGCACCCGCACTACCACCCGCCGACGCACCGGAAGATAAGCCCATCCAAAACAAATAGTCATGATTAATAACAAAGAGGATATCCGCTATTTTTCCAGCGGGTATCCTCTTTGTATATGTTTTAGAATTTACGCACTTCGAGCGAGAAACAAGGTTACTGGTCTACTGCATATACATCCGATTCAACTACTACAATATTGTCATACTGACCCGCCAAGAAATCACGTATTTCTTGGGCAGGAACAGAACTATTGGACGGGATAATCCACTGAATCGTGACATCATCTCCGATATATCCCGCCGCTTCTGTATGGGCAATTGCCAGTTCCAGAATTTCTGCGTTATTGGAGGGGGGATAATACTGAGCATCCATTAGCGTAATGGCTCCATCACCAGAGGTTTCATACCAGTCAAAGGCAACGTAATCATCCAGCCCTACAGCAGAGGGGTAACTGTCATATCCACCCGGTGCAATACTTACATAAAGTCCGGTGGTAGGATCAGGGCGGTTGGTCGCTTCATAAATAAATGCCATCTCAGCACCCGTTATCTCCATAGATTGCCCGTATAACAGATAAGGATGCCCCTCTACCGCCATGTCTGTGACATTCAAAGAGTCATACGGGCTTACGCCCGTTAAGTTCCCGCCTCCATTGGCAAGGCCCTCCGTAATCATGGTATGAAATGCCATATCTGTATTCGCAAACTGGGTCATTCCCTCAGGGCTAAGGGAGCCAATAAAATCCAGTGCTCCCAAAACACCTAAGCCATTCATATTAGAAAGGTCACTAAAAAGCCCCAAGATGGTTTCAGGGTTGCCTACTTCTAACATCGAATAAAGTTGGAAGAAGTTGGGCGTATATCTTGCGCCATTTGCCCCTACAATCGCCTCCGCCATAAACTGATTCCAACTGGAGGCACCTTGTAACATGGTCATCCCCTCATCTATACCGGAGAGTTGAAAGCCCATGTCAAGGTTATCCAAAAAGCGTTGTGTAATATCGTTGGGGTCAACGGGCGGCAATTGGCTTAATGCTGTCATTGTCGTTTCCAGCAATGTCGCAACTTGAGGGTCATACTCTCCGACGACGATAGGCGCACCCGCCGGGAAATCAATCGGGACATCCTGATTGGGAAAATGACGGGTAGCAATAATCAGACTTAATAGATAGGAAGAGCGTTGTTCGGCAGACATCGCATAGAAATCATTGGAAATATCGCGTAACTGTTCTAATGGAAGCCTTCCCGTAAGGTTTAGAAATGCCTCACTTGCCATCAACCAGTACAGGTTTTCACCCGGTTCACCCACCGGATGCACCAATGCCCGTAGTTCATCTAACGGCAGCGTAGTTGCGTCGCGGGGAACCGTATAGTTATAGTCGGTGGGCATAATTTCCATGAGATAGAGCAAATTAAGCAACTCTTGACGCTCTTGCATATCAGCCAGTAACTGGGCAAGTTGCTCATGGCTTAACTCATCTAACCGGGCAAGGTCAGGAAAGACTTCTAATAAAGCATCACGATCTCCGTCCCGTTGTACCAACTGTTCAATTTCAGCAATATAGGCGTTAGAAATAGCCTCTTCACGCGCTTCAGCAGAGGGTTGAAAAGGGGTCGGAGGTGTAAATTGCTGTTGTTGCCCATCTATAGGATTACTAATGAAGTGTGTTTGCGAACTATCCGCTGTATCGGTGGAAAGAGGTTTGTAACGTTCGGTAGGGAATCCCCCTGAATCCCCGCCCACTTCGGAATTCTTGGGAACCATCGTCGTACCGTCACTACGGAATAATGCCGCCGCCTCCCGCTCTGCATTCTCCATCAGTGCGGCGATTTTTTGCGTGGTCTGCGCCGCACTCGTAAAGGATTGATGCAACCGTGTCATCGCCGGGAGCAAAACACGCTCCATCTCCTGGGCAAAAGCAGTTGCCGCCACCCCTTCCCATGTTTGTTGAAGTCTTGTTGCACGTTGTGATAATTTTTGCGTGGTAAGAAGAATTGTCCGGGCGCGGGCTTGAAAGCGTTGGGTAATCTGCTGAAGAAGCTCATAGTCCGACTGAACAAAGTTCGCCATGGGTCAGTGTCCTCCAAAGATAGGTAGCAAGTGCGTAAGGTGG
>CBKYSX010000713.1:0-2910 GCA_966690745.1 uncultured Ardenticatenales bacterium | reverse complement strand
AAGGTCAGCAAGTTCTTTTATTCCTTACCCGTGAAGACACCTTAACGGGCGATACGAATAGCACCCATTACAAAGTGATTGCCGCGCCCAACGCCGCCTATCAAATTCAAGGGGGTACTGCAACGACGATTGCAGGCTCACAGTCCATTGAGTTGGAAACTTTATTAGGCGAGATTCGCCAATTCAGTTCCCGATAGCGACTGACAAAATACATTTACATCAAAAAACGCCATGTTGGGTAAACATGGCGTTTTTTTTGTTTCCCGGCTCATAATACATGCTCATGCGATGGGCGTATACTGCTTTGCTGTGGTTGCCGAATTGTGCACATAGCAGAACATGAGGCGATTGCCCCCTCAATCGAGTGTAAATTGGGGGGTGTCGCTGTGGCATGATAGAAAGGCGGAAATCAATACTTATGAGCATAGACAAGTCCACTGTATTGGCAGAACTGGAACGTTTTGACAATCCTAGACAACGCGGGAATGTGGGCCCCAATTTCTCCGAAAACACGGAGGAACGATATGAACGTATGTTAGGCTTATTTGCCAGTGTCTTGAATGAAAACGAGGATTTGCTTTATGGGTTGTTCTGGGATGAATATACCCGATGGTTGCAAGTCCCTGAATCCGAGCAACGTTATCATTCAAAAAGGTTTATGGATATTTTTGAAGGAATCGTGCAAAAAACGACCCCTCGTGCCGTGCGATTTGCAGGGGGTTTGTTGTTAGACCTGCACTATCCTGTGCGCGATTTTGTCGCCGAGGGGTTAGGGCGTATGGGATCGGTGGATGCGTACACTTATCTGGTGGCAGTCATACATCATGAAGATGAGCAGATCGCATCGCGTGCCGCCCGCGCCCTGGGTGAGATTGGAGCAACGCAAGCCGTCCCACTCTTGGTGGAACTTGTTACTCATAAGGTGTACACAGAGCAACGCGAGCATGATCGTGCAATGGTTCAGCAGTATGCCCTTGCGGGCTTATCATTGCTGGATAGCCCAACCGCACGAGAAGCGATGGAAAGGATGACGCTCCGTGAAGACCTGGGTCAAGAGTTGCGGACCGATGTGCTTGATACTCTGTTCCGCAAATATGGGGCAGAAATAGTACACCTCTTAAGACTTCTTGCCTCAGACGTAAGCCATGACGTAAGCGACCTTGCCATCTATTACTTGAACGAACTAGAAGGTTCTGTCTGATTTAAACACGAGAGTAGCTGTATAAGCGGGGAGAAAGGCTTTCCGTTCGTAATTCAAAAAACAAGGCTTATCAATTAGACAGAGGTTCTTGTAGGGGCGGGTCGTCCGTCCATGTAGCGTGGGGAATAGTGAGGACAGACCCGCCCGCCGTGTGCGGGGCGACAATATTTCCAATACGGAATCATTTCCGGGCGTAGCACGGGCGGGTGTACGCCTCGTAGGGGTAATTCTGTCATTCCGACCACCCGCCCCTACATCTCACATTTCTTGGGATAAAAAAGGGGAAGCCATCATGTTACACGATGGTTTCCCCTTTTTTGTTACCGGTAATTCGTTGTCTATTCCGCTAGCTTCTTAATAATCTCCTTCAATTCCCGTTTCAGCGTTGCCCGTTGGCGTTGGTGGGTCTGTTCGCCAATCGAGCCGCTTTCGTGCCGTATATCCAGCATTGCTACTTCTGCGATGAGTTGATCGCGGCGGGTGCGGAGCGTGGCGCGTTGTTCTGCCACATCGGGCGCGGGGCGCATCACCAGATATATCAGCACCCCGCCCACCGCAAGGAGCATGGGCACGACCCCGATCCAACGGGGCAATTGCTCCAACGGGGTCAGCGGCGCGACAACGGGCTGAGTGGGGGTGGTTGGTGTTTCGCCCGCTTCCCCGGCGGGCAGGGGCGGCAGATTGGTGAAACTGAAATTGATCGTCTGTGCGGCATAGGGTCCATCGCTGTTGTATTCATCGAAGACCCGTTCCTCAAACCCTGCTTCTTCTCCAACAAAGGTTAGCCCGTCTATGGTGCTTTCCTGCCCCAATTGCGGCACCAGCAGGCGCACCGGCGTTGCCACATCGCTCACAGGCAGAATCAGGCTCTGGGTGCCCTCCTGATAGGGGAGGTTGTAGGAAAAGAGAATCGTGGTTTCGCCGGGGGCGAACGGTCCGGCATAGGAAAAGCCGTTGGGACGTTCGCTGACATTGTTAAAGTCAATCTCCTGCGAGAATTGCACATTAACTGCATCAATCGGAACCGGCACCACCACCGGCGGCGCGGTGAGGTTTTCGATGATTTGCGTGCCGCTGTTTTCAAAGCGGTACAACGCCGCCACAATCCAACCGCCCGGTTGCACATCCAGAATATAGTTCACCCCTGCTAAGGATAATGCCGAGGCATCCGTGGTTTTGGCAAAGAGGGTGATATTGACTTCGATAGCGGTTTCGTCCAGCCCGAACGCTAACAATTCTGTAAAATTGTCTTCGCCATTGGCAGTGACGCGCACCAGATAGCGGTGTTGCGGGGCGGGGTCCAGCCCTTCAAAGCGAAAAGCACCATCCTCGCCCAACGGCTGGGGGGTAATCACCGGCGGACCCTGCCCGTTCGGCAGGAAGAGCAGTTCGGCTTGCAACCCGGCGGGCAGAGTTTCACCCACCGGGGGTTGCACCACGCCCGAAATTACACCTTCGGTGCTTTGCGCGTGGGTCGGGGTGGGAAGGAATAGGAAAATGCCGAGCACAAGCGCGGCGATGATGTTAGATATCTGTTTCGTCATACCGATTTGAGTGGATAGTGGATGGTAGGGGCGGGTCATCGGAATGGAACCCGCTATGGAATGGAACTTGTGACCCGCCCGTGTCCCAAAATGAGGCTAAACGGGAATTAACGGTTGAGCATGAATGATGAACGACAACCCACCCCCTAGCCCCCTCCCAAGAGG
>CBKYSX010000712.1:0-2912 GCA_966690745.1 uncultured Ardenticatenales bacterium | reverse complement strand
GTTTACAGTACTATTAATAGCGACATCTGCCACAAAACAATCAAGACGGTAGACCTCCCGGTTGCCGCCGCTGTTCGAGACATAGCTAATGCGATCCCCGGTCCTGCTCAAAAAAGGAACACTGTTGTTGGCACTGCTTTGATTCGATACTTCACCATACTCCCCCAAAATCCCATCATACAGGAACACACGATCAAAAGAGGTAGGGTTTCCATTGCTGTCAGCATTAGAAACAAAGGCAATTCGCAACCCGTCATCGCTGAGCGAGGGATGAGTATGATTCACGCCAAGCGTGGTGCTGGTAAGAGCGGTCAGTGTTACAGAAGTTCCTACAGTTGCCGAAAAAACTTCAGAATTTCCTTGCGGGTTTAACCCGCTAAACGTTCCTGTTGAGACAAATGTTAGTCGGGAGCCATCCCCATTTAGGTCCGGTTCTTCGTTGAAGATTCCGGCTTCCGTAAAGGTGATCTGTTGGATTGTCCAATTCGTTCCGTTTGTACTGCGGGCAACAAAAATTTCGCCGTTGCCATCAGAATTCCCATTGCTGATATTTGCCGTAGAAATAAAGGCAATCGCTCCGCCATTACTACTGATAACCGGCTGGTCGGTTGCCACATTGGGGAAATTGGTGACGGGTACCGGTGGTCCGTTCACCGTTCCGTCTGCATTTAAGTTTGCTATATAGACATTCGGCGAACCAAGTTCGTCGGAAATATAGGCAACACGTCGCCCGTCGGCACTGATAGAAGGAAGAATACTGCTGGTACGGTCTTCATCCGTGACTTGCACAATCGTCACGGCTCCGTTGTTGCCCACCGCCGCCACAAATACTTCGAAGGTGCCATCCGGGTTGCTACCTGATAAATTGCGGTCGGAGAAGAAGGCAATCCGGTTGCCCACTCCGTTGATGGATGGGGCAATGTTTAACCCCCCTAAGATCGTGCCGGGTGAATCCGTAACCTGAAGAAATGTGGGTGTGGTGCCATTGCGTTGCCATAGGAAAATTTCGATGTTGCCATCCAAATTGTTGGTTCCTGAAATAGGGGCGAGGTCGCCGGTAGACCAGAAGGCGATATGGGAACCATCATTGCTTATGACAGGTTGATTGCTAATCCCGATAGGGGTGTTGCTGACCTGACTGGGCGCGAGACAAACGTTTGGTAGATTTTGGGTGGCGTTGCCGGGTTTGATGATAGGCAAGGTGGGGCGGAATGGAGAAGGAGGAATACGTGTGGTCTCGCCTTCCCATTCTGTTTCATCTGTAATCGCGTGCGGTTCGGTAGTGGCGGGTCCGCGTCCGATGAGCGGTAGGAACGTGTCCGGTCCAATAATCGGGTCGCCTATCGTGAGGGTCGTTTCCGCATAGGCAGGATAATTAATCGGGCAAGGCGGACCGCTCACGGTCAAAAGAACGTTAAAAATATCGTCACGCACATAGGTGTGGGAAACCGTTTGCCCCTGTGCAGATGTGCCGTCGCCAAAGTTCCAACGGTAGGTTATCACCCCGGTTCCGGCGGCAATAGCCCCCGTAAAGCGCACCAAATCCCCCGGCATGGGGTTGGTGGGGCTGATGGTCATTGTGGCATCAAGGGGCCATTCACAGGTCGTACCGCGTACTCGAAATGGCGCACTGATTCCTACTGCCGCCCCGCGAGGACGGGTACCGCGACTGGTTACAGGAACGACCCGCACCCGAAACAGGGTGTTATCGCTAATCGCTTGATCCGCCTGAGCATTCCAGATAAATAACCCTTCGACCCCTAAGCGAGAGGTCATGGTAATGGGCGTGGTTTCCGGGGAGGGGGTGGCGGTTTCCCAGGTTCCGCCCCCATCTAATGAGTATTCAAAGAAGGTGCGAACGATGTTGTCTCCTGCCGGGTTCGGAACCGTTGGGTCGCGGGAGCCATCGGGATCGTAGACACGATAACGAATGGGTACACTGGGCTGAACCGGACCGGAGAGAATGTCGGGCGATGAATAGAAAAATGCTTCGTCGGTTTGCCCCGGACGCTCAATGTGAACATAGGAGCTGTTATCGGGAAGGGGGATAGTGGTTTCAAAGTTACGGAGGTGGGCAGGGGTGATATAACCGTTTACAAAAAGCCCATTCCCCGTATTTCCGTTTTGGCTGGCGGCGAGATCAAGGTCGCCATCATTATCAAAATCACCCCACGCAACACCGGTGGCGTTATAACTCAATTCCGAAGCCCATACCCATGCAAAACTGGGCGTTTCCGGGTTACGCGTTTGGTTGCTGTAGACCTGGATATTGAAGCCATCATGCCCGACCGCAAGGTCCGGGTCGCCATCATTATCCCAATCCCCCCATGTCAACGCCGTAGGGCGGTGATTGGATGCGGGAAGTATGATAGGTTTGTTTTTCAGGGTAAATTGGGGTTCAATCTCGTCTTTGCTCAGATTTTCGTAAATCAATACCGAGCCATTGTAGTCCGCAACTGCCAAATCAGGGTCGCCATCCCCATCATAATCTGCCCATGCAAGGGCACGGGCTGCGTGAATTTGGGGGTTCCATTGCACTTCTTCAAACCGATTCCGTTCAATATTGCGATAAAGGCGGTTCGGCTGTCCATTATTGCCCAAAACGAAATCAAGTAGTTGATCCCCATCAAAATCCACCCAAGCCACTGACCTTGTATCATCTGCATGATTTGAAACCCAGATAGGGGTATTTTCCAGCAAGTTTCCTTTTTTGCGATAAATGAAGCTTGCTTGCGAACTGCCTACCAATAAGTCAAGGTCGCCATCATGGTCAAGGTCGCCCCACGCCAACGCATTATTCACATTGGCATTGGGTGAAGTCCAGGCAGGGGAAGTCAGCTGGTCGGCAAGATAGATTTGAGTTTGGGCGGTGGTTCCTAACGCAATATCCAACCGCCCATCTTTATTCACAT
>CBKYSX010000711.1:0-2919 GCA_966690745.1 uncultured Ardenticatenales bacterium | reverse complement strand
TTACGAATCAAGAAACCGGGTTTCTGCCGTCGAAAACCCGGTTTCTTGTTTTATTTCCCTTACCGCCGTTTCTCCGCGATGTCCCAAACCCATGCCCATTGTGGGACACGGGCGGGTCTTTAACTTAACGATGGGTGCATCGCTCTGCATTCCGAGGTGTGTTACACACATGCGCGTAGCGATGCCCCTACCAGATGGATATTGTGGGGAGAGGATGGATATTGATAAATATGGGAATCCTTAGTTGTAAAGGGCAGGACAAATCAAATGGGTCCGTTGTGGCTACAAATGGCGGTAGGGGCGGGTGGTCGGCATGGCGTGCCTCCCCACACAAAGCGCACACCCGCCCGCCGTTGTCGCCAACCCACGCCCCATTTTGGAACAAGGGCGGATTACATAGAGGGACGTACCCGCCGGCAGAGCCACAACCCTGCCCCCGTGAGGAGGGCTAGAATCAAGACGAGTACGTATTCAATGACAGGGATGAGCAGAATATCCCGAATCACGAGTGGTCCCCGTTCCGTGAATGCAATTCCCACCAGTAAGAGATAGCCCCCCAATGCCGCCCACCGCACCCATGCGGGTACTTTTAAGCCATGCAGTTGGGTCAGCATAAAAATCCCCAGAAAACCCAGCACGAACGCCCACACGCCGGTTCCCCTGAGCATATAGACGACCATCGCGCCATGGACCAGAACCATCACTTCTAATAGTGCGGTCCACCAACGGTGGGTATGGAGGCGGGTATAAAAGAGGCTTCCCTGAAACAACAGCAGGAACATATAGAAGAAGCCAACCAGATGCCCCGGTGTATTCACCATCGGGTGGAACCAGAAGGTATAGGCGATTGCCCACGCAAAGACATACCCGTGATAGCGGCGGAAAAAATCCACAATTTCGGCGCGGATGGGGGCGCGTTTGCCCAGAAACAGACCCCGCCGCCGATTCTCCATGAGAAGCACAATCACCAGTAACAGCACCACCGAGGCTTCGGCACTGAGGAGCGATACGTTTTGCGCCAGGCCGTCGTACCAAATTTGGCTTTGGACGAAGTGTAAGGCAATGAACAAGCCATTTCCAACAAGGGCGATGATATTGATGGGGTGCAACCCTGTGCTATAGCGACCGACATGGGTGCGGGCGTAATGAATCGTTCCCCACATAAACAATTGATGGAGCAGATAGCCGCCCCATGCGGTTGCCTGCGTCCAAAAGGTGGGGGTTGGGAGCTTCCATAAATACCATGTCGAGCCTTGATCGGGTAGAAGGGGAACGCTGTTTAGCCGTTCCCCGCTCACCCAAATGAGGAATGTCAACAGTAGGCTTGCCCCAAGCCCGATCCAAAAGAGTTGTTGTGTCGAAAAAGAGGGATGATCTTCCGATGGTGGACGGGCGGCGGGCTGTAGCGTCATAGGGTTCAAGCTCCGGGTACGTAGGCACTGCCGATGGCAAAGGTCATAAAGACGAATAAGAAGGATAGAACGGAAACGGTGGCGGCGCGGCGCGATTGGGTGACACCCGTTCCGGCGGGCAACCAGTAAAACAGCAACCAGAACGCCATCGGAGCCAAGCCGCCGATATAGTGGATATAGAGTTGAAGTGGTCCTAAGCCTTGATCGAGCAATTTAATGCCGATGAGGATTTGCACCATCAAGGACAGTTGAAAGAGGATGAACCAGACATGGGCGGTACGGGTCAGGGGTTGTTTTTGCCACACGGCTTTGATGGTTAGTCCCATCGCTATCAGGCTGGTGATTAAAACAACGGTTCCCACCATCAGGTGGACGAAAGGGGGTACGACAAAAGCGTCTATCACGCGCTACTCCTATCAGGAATCATGGGTTTGGGTTGATCAATGGTGTTATTTTGTGAGCAGGCGCGGACAAGGCAAACCCTTCGTCCACGCCGCAACCCTATAAGCATACCCCACGACTGTTACAGCACGTTGACGCTACTATGACGATTGTATGACAAAATCTAAGGAAAGGGAAGGGTAAAAATGAGAGTGGTTCCCTGATGGATGCCATCGCTTTCCGCCCAAATCCGTCCGTGATGGGCATAAATCAGATGTCTGGCAATGGTCAGCCCGATGCCATTGCCGCCACTGCTACGGGCGCGGGATTTATCCACGCGATAAAATCGTTCAAAGACGCGGGGCACATCGGCGGCGGGAATCCCGATACCGGAATCCCGAATCTCGGTAATCAGTTCGTCATTGTAGCGGCGGGCGGTGATGGTGACGTGCCCTTGTGAGGGGGTATATTGCAGGGCGTTCCCCAGTAAATTGGTCAGCACCTGCGTGATGCTATCGGGGTCGGCGGCAACGGGGGGCAAATCGGCGGGGATGGTGGTGGTTAAGGTCACGTTTTTATCATCAAATTGTACCTGTAAGCGGTCGCAAACCTCCTGTACCAGTTGCGCGTACGGTATAGGTTTGATGGTGAGCGGAATGAGTCCGCTTTCGGTACGGGATAATTCTTCTAATTGATAGACCAACCGTTGCAATCGCCCGACTTCCCGTTGTACTCCGGCAAAGGTCGCCGGTTCAGGAGGCAACACGCCGTCGGCGATACCTTCCATGGTGAGGCGGATATTGCTAAGGGGGGTTCGCAATTCGTGCGCCACATCGCCAATCAAAGCCACCCGTTGTTGTTCAACCGATTCAATCGTGGCAACCATGCGGTTAAATGCCTGCGCCAATTCATTCAATTCGATGCTGGCATACGTAGGGAGACGTTTGTGATAATCACCGCCTGCAATCCGCAGGCTGGCTTCTTTCATCGCTTCAATCGGCACAATAATACGCTGGCGGACCCAAAAGAAGGTACCAATAACGACCCCGAAGAAGGTGACATAGCGAATCACCATCGCTTCCATCGTGCCGCTCAGGGTACGTAAGACCAGAATTTCCACCAGAAC
>CBKYSX010000710.1:0-2919 GCA_966690745.1 uncultured Ardenticatenales bacterium | reverse complement strand
GACCTTGCCGAAGTGCGCTCGTTGGCAGTCCACGATAGCGTACAGGGCAAAGGCTACGGGCGGCGGATTGTCGAAGCGTTGGTCGAAGAAGGGCGCGATATGGGCTTGGCGCGGATATTCGCCCTGACCTATCAAACCGAATTTTTCGCCAAACTCGGCTTTCATGCCTGTGAACGGGATATTTTCCCGCAAAAAGTGTGGCTGGATTGTTCCGCCTGTGCCAAACGCAACGCCTGTGATGAAATCGCGGTGATGGTGGTACTGGATGCCGCCCGCGCCGAACGTGCCAACGAAGAAGCCCGCCGCCACAACGCCCGCATCCCCAGCCTTGCCCCCCATGTCATCGAAATTGCCGCCATCGAGGTTGCGGCATGAGAAGTCCATATTGCATAGGTCATATTGCATAAACGGCAATGACCGTGCAAGGCTTTGTCCTTATGCACGATGCAATATGAAATATGCAATCAGTTATGAATAACGCCGACAACTCGAACCCTAAGCCGAAACCCAAAGATTCCGAAACCATGCGCCGCGAGGCGGTGGAAATCAGCAAGCGGCGGCATCGCGGCTTACCCGCCTATCGTGGCAACAATGTGCCGATTCATGCGGAAGCCGACCCCGAAACCGCCGCCAAAGCCTTGAGCGAGGGGCGGGTGTTGTTCAAAGAGAAAAAATTCGCCGCCGCCATGCTCAAAGCCGATACCGTGCGCGGACGCGCCCCGGTGGGAAGCGACCTCTGGGCGGAAGGCATGGTACTACGTGCCGAAGTCTACATGGAGCAGGGTGCGATTCAATCGGCGCGGGATACCCTGCGCCGCGTATTACACCAGAACGAAGGCTATGTCCCGGCGCGGCTCCTGATGGGCGAAAGCTACCGTCGCGTGGGGATGTACCCCAAAGCCATCGAACTTCTGCTGGATGCTATACCCCTGCTCCCCGACCCCGCCGAACGTACCCAATGGCAAAAAGTGCTGGCAGATACCTACATCTCCAACGGACAACCCGCCCTCGCCCGCAAAGTGCTGAAAGTTGCCGAAAAGCCCGAAGCCCTCGGCTGGGAAACGCGCCTCAAAACGGCGGCGGCACTTCTGCTTCCCGCCACCCCGCTCGCGTGGGTGCTCCTCATTGCGGTCTTCCTGATTTCCCTCTTCGCCATTGCCAACTTTTCTGCCCCGATCAACGTATTGATAGTACTTGGCAGTGTGGGGCTTTATGGTACGCTCCAATGGGTGTTGGTTCCCAAAACCAAAACCTAATCGTGTCAACAAAGGATAGAAGTAGGTAAGGAGCGTACTCCCCCTCTTGGGAGGGGGTTGGGGGGTGGGTTGCCGTTTTCACCCTGCTTCAACGCTTTTGTCAATCCCACCATTCTTCATTTCGCTGTTTCGTTTCCCGTTTTAGAAGGAGTATGGCATGGACATCCTCAGCGCGTTGTGGGCGTTTATCTGGGCGGGCTACAACTTGCCCTTTACCATCGCGCTCATCGTCTGCCTCTTCCTCAGTGGTTTGCAGTTCACCGGTTTGGGTGGGGACGATGACAGCGACCTGGATTCGGATGGGGATGTAGATAGCGATGCGGATGCGGATACCGACGCAGACGCGGACGGCGATGCCGATGGAACCCCCTTCACTGCTATTTTGGATTTTATGGGGTTCGGGCGCGTCCCACTGACCATTTTTCTTCTGCTCTTTACAATGGTCTTTGGTCTATCAGGCTGGATCACCACCCGCCTGATCTTTGGCGACAACCTTTCCCCATTTTTCCCTGCCATTGTTGGCGTATGGATAGCGGTCTTTCTCTGGAGTGGTTTTGTGACGGGGCGGTTGGCGCGGGTTATGGCGCGTATCATCCCCTCTACCACCACCACCGCTACCGGACGCGATGAGCTCGTGGGTCGGGTCGGGCGGGTAGCAAGCCCGCAGGTAGACACGAAATACGGGCAAGTGAAGGTGCGCGATGCCGCCGGAACGTTATTAACCTTTTTTGCCGTGACCCCCGCCGATGAACTCCCCATTGCGCGGGACCGTGAAGTCATCCTTGTAGATTTTGACCCGCAACGGAAACTCTACACCGTTGTCCCGTTGAACAACCCTTTGTTAGAAGATTAGAGAGCGGCATTGCCGCATCCTCCCGCCCGCCAGTTCCGTTCCACTTCACTGGCGGCTACAGATAAGCTCACAGGCACGGCATAGGTCGTTGCCGTTCAGCTTACGGGTAGCCCCCGGTGGAGCGTAGCGGAACCGGGGGTGGGAATGATGCCACCTCTCCCCTCTCACTCTTAGGAGCCTTTCATGGATACCATCATCATCGCGGCGGTCGTGCTGATTGTCCTGTTGGTTGTTTTTGCCATCGGGTTGTGGCTCTCGCGCCTTTATATGAAAGCCCCCGCCAACCGCGCCTTTGTGCGCGTCGGGGGACCCGGCAACAAACCCAAAGTCATTATGAATGGCGGGTCGCTGGTATTGGGGTTAATTCACGAAGTCACATGGGTAGACCTCGGTACGATGACCGTGGAAATTGAGCGTACCGAGAACAACGCCCTGCTCACCAAAGACCCCCAATACGCCGACATTCGCGCCATTTTCTACATCAAAGTAGACCCCACCGTAGACGGCATCACCACCGCCGCCCGTACCATCGGCAGTAAAACCGTCGAAAAGAACGTGGTTAAAGATTTGGTGGATGCCAAACTGGACGGGGCATTGCGCGACGTAGCCGCCACCTTCACCTTGCTCAGTCTCCATCAGGAACGCGAAAACTTCATTCAAGAAGTGCAGAATCGCGTGAAGGGCGATTTGGAAGAAAACGGACTGGTGCTGGAATCGGTTTCGATTCTCACCCTCCGCGCCGCCCGGCAAGGCACCTTCCCCACCGATGACGTGTTCGGGGCGCAAGTGGCACGCGCCAACGCCGAATTT
>CBKYSX010000709.1:0-2927 GCA_966690745.1 uncultured Ardenticatenales bacterium | reverse complement strand
CACTAAAAAAGGGAACAACACCGTTTCTATATCGTATAGAATACCGCTTGATTGTTCAATTGTATTCTATATCGGATGTAGAATACAACCCAACCCACACTCCCCCCTTCGGAGGCTTTCTGATGGTTCGTGTCCGTCTTGCATTCCTCGCCGCGCTCTTCGTCCTGTTGTCCATTTTATCGCCCCAGCGTGCCGTGGCGGGCAATAGCGCACAAAGCGGTGTGGGGATTTACTATCGCTGGCTGTTGACCTTTGACTTTGCCACCAGCGATGACGGGTTGCTGACCACCACGGTGCGGCATGTCTACCCGAACGGAACCTATCAGGATTTCGTGCGGAATACCACCGTGGTTTGTGACCCGGACGGAACTGTCACGGTTGTGGGCGGGTCGGCACTCTTTGCCAACAACAGTTATCTGGAATGTGACCTGCCGAGTATTCGGGATGAGATTCAGATATTACATCCCCCCGCCACTCCCGATGATTACCATGACCCCTTCTGGATTCGCACGATTACCTCGATCAATACAGGGATTACCACCGGCAACGCGGGCAACCCGACCTTTGTTCACCCGGATATTGCCGCCTATCTGCCCTACAATACCAAGACCGCTTTGGGCAAAGCACGGGTCGTCACCAACCATCAGGACAGCACCAGTGCCACGTTTACATTAGGCGCATCCAACAATGTGCTGATCAATCAGCGCAACTGGTTTGAGGAGAACGGCTCGGTCAGTTGTACCACCGCGTTTCGCCATCAGAATACCCCTGTTTCCACCTCTTCCTACAGCTGCCCTCAGTTTAACGAGGCAATGTACTTCTCGTTGGAGGCGGCAACGTTTACCATCGGCTACTCGGAAGATGATGGCACCTATTTCAACGGGCTGATGCACCATATTGAAGTAGACCCGGTGGAATGGGGCGATTTGGATTAAGGGATAATTTCAACAAAAAAGGCAACGCCTAGGCGTTGCCTTTTTTGTTTGTCTGTCAAACAAACTTTGAGGAGATGGGACAAAACCACCTGTTTATGCGACCACACCCTTTTGGTTTTCCCCTATGCTCTTTTCAGGTTCGTCACCCGAAAGGAGGTAGACCCCATTTAATAAACCAAACCAACCACCCAAAAATCACACAGACGTTCAACTTCTTACCAACTCAAATTCAACTTACGAAAGGTAAAACCCATGAAACTTTCCAAACGATTTTCCATGTTCGCCATCGCCCTATCACTCCTCCTTACCCCCTTTACCACTGCGCAACCCGTCGGGGCGCAAAATGGTTTCTGTAATGGTCTGCCCGTCACCGGATTGGTTGGCACACCGGGCAATGATGTGATTGAAGGCACCCCCAACGCCGATGTGATTGACGGCTTGGGCGGCAACGATGTTATTTGTGGTGGCGGCGGCAACGACATTATCAATGGCGGAAGCGGCGATGATACGTTGATTGGCGGCGCAGATGCAGATACGATTCACGGCAATTCCGACGATGATTTGATTCTCGGTAGCGATGGCAACGATGATCTTTTCGGTGACAACGGCGAGGATGAAGTGCGCGGCGAAGCGGGGAATGACGAAATCCATGGCAATGACAATGATGACGTGCTGAATGGAGGCATAGGGGATGACACCCTTGAAGGGGAGCATGGCGATGATGTTCTGCGCGGCTTTACAGGCAACGATTTCCTGGAAGGCGGCAACGGCAATGATTCCCTCTTTGGCGGCGATGGTGCTGATGTCTTAGAAGGCAACAACGGCGATGATGATCTTTTCGGCGATACAGGGTTTGATGACCTTGACGGGGAAGCGGGCAATAACGATTTCTGCCATGGCGGCGGGGACGGAGCAATCTTTACAGGTGCCTGCGAAACCATCGTTCCCTAAATCAAACCATGCCGATTTTGAGAGCCGCGCATATTGCGCGGCTCTTTTTGCTTAGAGAACAAAGAACGATTCTTTTTTATAAGATTGGCAAGATAGAAAATCAGTGACCCTACTAGATTTTCACCGTTGCCCGCCGCGAGAGGTAGTAGGTCATGCTTTGCAGGGCAAGGAGGGGGTCGATGTATTCGACCCTGACCGTTTCCGGTAGGTTGAGGGTAATGGGCGCATAGCAGAGAATTGCCCGCACCCCGCCCTGGATCAGCAAATCGGCAACGGCTTGCGCCGCCCGCGCCGGAACCGCAATAATGCCCATATAAATTTCCAGTTCCCGTACCCGTTCGGAAATGCGGCTCTGTTCTTCAATGATGAGTGTGCCCATCTTCGTGCCGATTTTATGCGGGTCGTTGTCAAAGACAGCATCTATATGGAAATTGCGCTGGCGGAAGCCGCCGTAATTGACAAGCGCGTGCCCCAAATCCCCCGCGCCTACCAACGCCATGCTCCACGATTCATCTACCTGTAAAATCCGCCGCAATTGCGCCCGCAAAAATTCAATATCATAGCCCGTGCCCTGTTTACCAAATTCACCAAAATGGGATAAATCCTTGCGAATCTGTGCGGAACTAATGTCCAATTGGGTTCCCAATTCTTGCGAAGAGGTGACCAGTTGACCATTTTCCGCCATATGGTCTAATGCCCGCAGATAGAGTGGAAGCCGATGGATAACGATATCCGGTACGTCGCCGTTGTGCATAGCCCGTCCCTATGTGTGCGGGGTGTCAAAGTGCCACCCCTGCGCCTTAAGATTGTGAAATGTTACACTATAGTACCACAAGCATAGTGTAGGAACAATCATTCGATTGGGTAGGGATAGGATGGGGTACGTGGTGCGTGATGCGTGGTGCATGACTTTAAGGAAAGTTTCTTCGTTTTCTGAATTTATCATATACCTATAGATCATATTATCTTTACGAAATTATGCTTTCATCATCGCCACGCACCTCCCAAAAAGGGCATTTGTGCAATATGCAACCTAGCGTA
>CBKYSX010000708.1:0-2933 GCA_966690745.1 uncultured Ardenticatenales bacterium | reverse complement strand
TTGTCAATTTGCCCATTGTGGGCGGGGGGGTCCCCACAGAAACGCCGACAACCACCCCGACCCCCACCACCACTGCCGAACCGACTGACATTCCAACCCCAAGCAACACGCCCCGCCCCACGGAAACGCCCGTTCCGCCAGCCACCCCCTTTCCGCCCGGCGCGGCAACCAAGTTGGGCTTGTTTATCGGCTATCAGCATGATGTCGTGATTGATATGCTCCGCACGGGGAATGTTCCGTTTATCAAAACGCTGGAATATGACCCCAATTTGATGGAGTTCATCAAACAAATTTCGCCCAATACGATCATCGTGGCACGGTACAGCAATCTGGGGCAAATCAACTTGCAAAGCGTAGACCCGATTGCCGAGGCGCGGCGATTTGTGGAAACCTTATTGCCCATCGCCACCGAGCCGAAACGGTTGGCGAACATTGATGCGTGGGAATCCTATAACGAACCCGTCCCCGCCAACCGCGACGAAATGCGCCGCCTCTCCGATTTTGAAGCAGAACGGACGCGCCTGCTGGCGGCTAACGGAATCCGTTCCTGCATTGGCAACTTTGCGACCGGCACCCCCCAATTGGAATTGTGGCCCGATTTTTACCCCGCCCTGCAAGCGGCGAAGGAAAGCAACGGCTATCTGGGCTTGCATGAATATTCCGCGCCCTATATGTGGTTCGGCACGGGGCGGTATCAATTGGAAGATGGGGTGGACGAAGGGGACACCGGCTGGCTAACGCTCCGCTACCGCAAGGTCTACCGCCAGTACTTGCAACCAAACGGGTTGGACATTCCCCTGCTCATCACCGAAACAGGGATTGACGGACAAGTGATCAACCGCCCCGGTCCGGCGGGGTTGGGCTGGGCAGATTTTCAAGAATTCTGGAAAGCCGAGGGGCAGGTACGCACCTCCGGCGCAGGTTACTACGTTGAGCAATTAGCGTGGTATGATGCTGAATTACAGCTGGATTCCTATGTTAAAGGAGCCAGCATCTTTGCCCTCGCCGCGCCCGTCGGGTGGTCCAGTTTTGAACTGTTGGGCAGTTGTGCGGATATTTTGAAGCAATACATTGCGGTCCATCCGAGGCGGTAAGGGGTATGGGGAAACGACAAAAGGCGGCTGGGAATCCACAGCGTGGAGGTGACACGGGGCTTCAGCTAAGAGAACGAAACCCCTGCGGGGTTGTAACCCTTTAGGGTTTTGTTCTCTTAGGAACGGCGGGCGGGTCACAAGTTGCATGCCATACGCTCTCTAAGGTGTGACCCGCCCCTACTGTCATCATCTCCGTTCACTTTTCACTGTTCACTTTTCACTCGTTATGAATTTGAAAAAAATCGCCGCCTATCAAGCGGTCAACAACGAAATACAATCGGGGATGAAGGTGGGATTGGGTAGCGGCTCCACGGTGGCGTTTGCGCTGGATGCCATCGGCGAGGCACTGCGCGAGGGGCGGTTACGCGATATTGTGGGGGTTCCTACCAGCGAACAAACCGCCAGCCGTTCCCGCGAGTTGGGCATTCCGTTGGTCGAATTGCATGAGGTGGAGGCGTTGGATGTTACGATTGACGGCGCGGACGAAATTGACCCCCATCTGAACCTGATTAAAGGCTTAGGCGCGGCATTGTTGCGCGAAAAGATGATCGCGCAAGCCACCCGCCGCTTCGTTGTCATTGCGGACGAGAGCAAAAAGGTGGATTTTTTGGGGCAAAAGGCACCCTTGCCCGTCGAAGTCGTCCCCTTCGGCTGGCAATCCCATCTGCGCTTTTTAGAGCAAGCGGGGTCCACCCCGCGCCGCCGCGAAAAAGAAGGACAGCCCATTGTCACCGACAACGGATGCTATATCATTGATTGCACCTTCGACCCCGCCGTTGGCATTGAAGACGCGCAAGTGCTGGAATGGCTCCTGCTGGCGCGGGCGGGGATTGTAGATCATGGGCTGTTTCTGGACATGGCGGCAATCGCCTATGTCGCCGGGGCAGAGGGCGTAGAGGTTATGACCAGGGCAACGGACGGGTAGGGAGTATTGAGAATTGAGTAGTGAGAAAACGGCAATACCGTAAAGAACTTCACGGCACGTTGTCGTGGTCGTTCAGCTTACGGGTAGCCGCTAGTGGAGCAACGCGGAACTAGGGGGCGGGGAATTCAGCCCATTACATTTGTTTCTTGAGGCAAACGGAAACCCACCCCCTGACCTCCTCCCAAGAGGGGGAAAGAACGTCGTTTTCTCAATACACAATACTCAATACGCCAAAGGGAGTTATGAAAGCCATCCTTTTCGACATTGACGGTGTTCTTTACAACGCAGGGGCGGCGATTCCCGGTGCGGCGGAGGCGATTGCCTCGCTCCGGGCGCGGGGGATTCCCAGCCGCTTCCTCACCAATACGACAATGGTGTCGCGGGCAGAATTGGCAAAACGGTTGGGACAATTCGGGGTGGATGTCGCGGAAAACGATATTATCCACCCGCCAAGTGCGGCGGCGGCATATTTGCGCCATGTAGAGGCGCAGTCGGTAGCGTTGTTTGTGAACCCCAGTGCGGCAGAGGATTTTACGGGCGTGCCCTTGCTCCCCAACGATGCCGAAAGTGGGGCAGATTACGTGGTGGTCGGGGATTTGGGGGACGAGTGGAATTTTGCCGCCCTCAACCGCGCCTTTCGTCTGCTCCACAGCAACCGCCACTCCACATTGATCGCCCTCGGCATGAGCCGTTACTGGCACGCCGCCGACGGCTTGCGGTTGGATGTTGCGCCCTTCGTCGCCGCGCTGGAATACGCTATTGAGCGCAAAGCGTTGGTGTTGGGCAAACCCGCCCTGCCCTTTTTCCAAATGGCAATCGCGGGCTGGGATATGCCCTTAGACGAAATTCTGATGGTGGGCGACGACGTGCGTACCGATGTCGGTGCGGCACAAATCGCGGGGCTACGCGGGATG
>CBKYSX010000707.1:0-2943 GCA_966690745.1 uncultured Ardenticatenales bacterium | reverse complement strand
TTTGGTTGGTGCGCCACTCCCGCACAATGCGGGCAGTGATGACGATATAAAAGCCCGTTAGAATGGCTACGGCGGGGTGAAAGACTCGCAATTGAATCAAGAAATGGGCGGTAGGGTCTAAATCCTGTTGGATACCCTCCGCCAATGAAGCCGCCGGAAAGAGGGTGTCCCCTAGTGCTGTGACGGCTCCAGTCATTCCCAGAATTGCCATTAACAGGACTCCACCCCCTAAAAACCAGAGCAATCGGGACGGTTGCCCTTTTAGTTGCAACGGTGGTTGACCGCTCGCCCACCATGCCGTAGCAACCAGTGCCGTGAGCAAGATATAGGTATTGACGAGATGAAGCGCGATGACAACTGCCCGCGCAACCGAAGCATTATCTGCTACCAATTCGGCACGAACCAGCAGTGCGCCGATTAAGCCTTCGATAATGGTCAATACAAGCGTTGTTAATGCCGCTTTGGTGACATAATGTCCGCGTCCATACAACCGCCACGCCCATACAACCATGCCGATAATAAATATACCCATCGCGCCGCTTGTCAGGCGGTGGGTAAATTCGATAACGGTTTCCATTTCGTGGAGGGCAGGTAACATATCGCCATTACAGGTGGGCCAGTGACTGCCACACCCTGCGCCCGATCCGGTAGCGCGAACCACAACCCCCCACAAAATCACCAGCAATGCGTAGAGCACCATCACCCATGTATAGGTGGCAAATCGTTTACTTTTCATACCTGCCCATGAAGCGTAGGTAGGGCGATATTTCTCACCCTACAAGGAACGATAGGATTTTACCAAAGTTTTGGTCAAAAAGCCGAGTGAGGAATGTCAATGCTTCTGCTGTCACCTGCGATTTACAACGCTCTTTTGACTTTATAAGCGAAACATACAACTATTATCCAACATTTAACCATAGAAGGTTAATGCAAGTACAAGAATGATAAAAAGACAAGCGAAAGCAGGAGTAGAACGGGAGAATGCGCTCTCATATCCAACACTATCGAATCATCCAACCGCTCGGCGGCGGGGGGTTCGCCCATGTTTATCTCGCCTTTGATGAACGGTTGCACCGCGAAGTCGCACTGAAAGTGCTTCACGCGAATCTAGCCGAGAACCCTGAGTATCGCCGTTTTTTTGAACGGGAGGCGCGGATTATTGCCTCGCTGGAAAATTTGGCGGTGGTTCCCATCTATGATTTCGGGGAGGTGGACAACCAACTGTATCTGGTAATGCGCTATATGCGCGGTGGAACACTGGCAGAGCGGTTGTATGAGGCAAAAAAAGCCTTGCCTTTAGCAGAGGTGATTGCGCTGTTAGAGCGGCTCGCCCCCACATTTGATGCGATGCACCAACGGGGGGTTATTCACCGCGATCTCAAGCCTTCTAATATCCTCTATGATGAAACAGAGCAGGCGTACATTGCCGATTTTGGGATTGCCCGAATGCAACAGGCAACGACGCAACACACTCAAACAGGTATGTCCTTTGGTACCCCGCAATACAGTAGTCCCGAACAGATTACGGGAGAGGGTGTTTTAGACCACCGCACCGATATATATTCGCTTGGGATTATTTTGTATCAATTGCTGACGACCGAATATCCCTTCTGGTCGGATACACCATTAGGGTGGGTCTATAAGCATACCGAGGCGCCGATTCCGGATATTCGTTCGGTGAATCGGCGGTTGCCCGAAGGTTTAACAGCGATTATCTACAAGACGCTGGCGAAAGCACCACAAGAACGATATGAATCCGTTTCCGCGTTACTGGCGGACCTGAAAGCGGCGGAGAAAGGGCAGTTTATCGCCGCACCCCCTACGGCACCGCTTCGTGCGGAAGCGTTGGCACAGGCTTCGGCTTACCCCGCGAAGCCTTCTGTATCGGCTCCTGTACCAATTGAAACACCGTTGCCGCGCCCCGCCAACAAAGGGCTAAGTCTGGTCACTCTCGGGTTGATGGGGATTGCTTGTGCGATGGTGCTGATGGTAGGGATTATCAGTTTTGTTCTCTTTCAATCGGACGATAGCGGGGGCGAGGTGGTGAGCAACAACCCCACCATGACGACCGCACCGGAGGAGGAAGCTTCGCCTACCTTACCGACTGCCACTGAAACCGCAACTGCCGCCCCTGCCGAAACCGCTACGGTTCCTGCACCTACCCCGAATGTCATTGCCACTGCTCAAACCATTGCGATTGAGCAATTGCCGGGTTCTATTCGCTCGCGGGAACGCTTTTTTGCTATCCCGGCTACCTCCGCTCCTACCATAGATGGCGATTTGTCAGAATGGGATGTACAACGGTTTGCCCCGGTGTCCCATATTATTTTTGGCTCTGAAAACATCCAATCGCCTGCTGATTTGGCAGGGGTATGCGCGGCGCAGTGGACAGAAGCGTTTTTCTATGTGGCGTGTCAGATGCAGGATGATGTCCTCGCCCAGACAAGCAGTGGTAATCGGTTATATGAAGGGGACGGGCTGGAACTCCATTTTGATACCCGTTTGATGGACGATTTGGGCAGACGGGCAATGAGCGAAGATGATTTTCAAATCGGGGTATTACCGGGGGAGATGGTTGGGCGAAAATCGGAAGCTTATCGCTGGCTCCCCTTAGAAACCGAGGCATTGTTGCCTGCCGTCACCACCGCCAGCCGTGCCGTTGAGGGCGGGTACAGCTTTGAAACGCAGGTTCCCTGGGCGGAAGTAGGCATAGTTCCGCAAGCGGGTGGGGTCTACGGGTTCGGACTGGTAATGAATGACAATGACACGCCTGATACGATTCAACAGGAGAGCCAGTTAAGCCTCTTTTCGACCCATGAGTGGTCGAATCCGCCATCATGGGGCTTACTCCTTTTGTTAGAGTAACCAACTTTCCCGTTCCAGACGTTTAGTCCTCACGAAATCAGTTAGTTGTTTATCGAGGAGGAGCCAAATCAGATGTTC
>CBKYSX010000706.1:0-2945 GCA_966690745.1 uncultured Ardenticatenales bacterium | reverse complement strand
TGAATGATAAGAACAGGGTTGTAGCCCCCTGTTTCAACAAAGCAGTATGAACGAAATTCTCCTATTGGTTGTCATTTTGTTAAGTATCAGCCTTGCCGCGTTGGGCGGGCATAATCTGCGTCTGCGGCGCGAACGGAGCGAATTGCAATGGAGTTTGCGGCGCGTGTTGGATGCAGGCAGTGCCAAACAAGCCGAAGTCGAGCGGCAGGTGGCGTGGTATCGGGCGGCGTGTCAGTTGTCGCCCGATGCGATTCTGATTACTAATACCGACAAAGAGATTGTGGCGGAAAATGGAACTGCCGTTACCTTTTTTGGCAAGGGGAAAACCGGGGATGCGCTGATTCAACGGGTGCGCGAACACCATTTGGAGCGGTTGCTCGATAAGGCGTTAAAAGAGGAATCTGTGCCGCCCACGATTGTGGAATTACCGGAGCGACAGGTGCAGGCACGGGTGGCTACATGGCAAAGCACCCCCGAAGAAGAGGGGGGAGCCGTGTTGTACGTGCGCGATGTCACAGAACTGAACCGCCTCATGCGGGCGCGGCGGGATATGGTGGCGAATATCTCCCATGAATTACGCACCCCTCTGGCAAGTATTAAGCTTATTGCGGGGACTCTGTTGGATGGCGCGATTGACGACGCGGGGATGAACCGCAAATTGGTCAATCGCGTTGCCACCGAAAATGAAGCATTGATTCGGTTGGTAGAGGATTTGACTGCGCTCAATTTCATTGAAACGGGGCGGATGCCGCTTCATCTGGAAAAAACCGATTTGCGGGTGCTGGTGGAACAACGTCTGCAACGGCTACAGCCGCAGATGGAACTCAAAGAAATGCGCTATCGGGTGCTGGGCGAGGAAAGCGCGATGGTGGATTTGGATAGCGAACGCTTCGGGCAGGTGCTGACCAATATCTTTGATAACGCCATTAAATTTTCGCCGATGAAATCCCGCCTGACTGCCACGCTCAGCCACGCCGACAACACAACGGTGCTGGAAATTATGGACGAGGGTCCGGGAATTATGCCCCATGATTTGCCCCGCATCTTTGAACGCTTTTATAAAGGGGACCGCTCCCGTACCCGCACGGGCGGCGGAACCGGCTTAGGGTTGGCGATTGCCAAACACCTGGTCGAGGCGCACGGCGGCACGATTACGGCACGGAACAATGATATTACCGGAGCAACCTTTCGGATTGAATTGCCGGATTGAAGTCTTGACATTTCATTGGAATTAAATTAAAATAAAATTAGTTTTACCCTTGTTTAGCCAACGGAGTTCACCATGCGACGTAAAATAATGGTACTCATCTTGATATTCAGTGTTTTTGGATGGCTCAGTTTCTGGTTGTTTCCGCCCCCCGCCGGGGCGACTCCTACCAATAATTTCCCGGCAGCGGAATTTGCCGAACAAACCTACCAATCCGGCGGCGAAGTCCGGGCGGTGCTACGCTATAGCGATACATTGGTTATAGCGCACCCCGACCTGACGCTTCTATATGATGGAAGCGATGTCAGCAATCCGGTACTGATTGGCAGGATTGAAGGGTTTACGGCACTGGTCCACTCCGGTAGGTATGTATACGGTCCTACCGCCATAACCTCCTCCGTATGGGCAGTGTGGGATATTGCCCAACCCCTTACCCCTCTGCAAATGGGGACTTTTCAGACAACGGGGACCTTTCTTGCGGGGTCTGAAAACTACCTGATTTTCGACGAAGCCACCCAATACAATCCCAATATCGGCATTTATTCCCTAAGCGACCCTGCCATGCCCCTTCGTGTAGGACAGTGGAATGATTACTTTGTAAAGTGGGCATTATTGGATGGAGATCGTATGTATGCAGGAGCCTATTCCCTGTATTGCGATCATGGCGTTTGCGACTTGATTCCTGCACATCTGAAGATATTAGACCTTTCCGGCCCTGCGAATCCTA
Source organism: uncultured Ardenticatenales bacterium (assembly GCA_966690745.1). Taxonomy (GTDB): domain Bacteria; phylum Chloroflexota; class Anaerolineae; order Ardenticatenales; family Ardenticatenaceae; genus CBKYSX01. The sequence continues at coordinate 1,011 of CBKYSX010000706.1, read as the reverse complement.
CGAGCGTGGGAAATGGAACGGTAGCGATGTCCGCGAGGGCGTACAGCACCATTTATGATGGCTTTCTCTATCAAAGAAGCACGGAAGCAGAGGCAAGTGATACGATTGAGATTAGCCACATCACCGAGGAACCTGCTACCATAACGCCCGTTGCCAGAATTGAACTTGACGGATTTTATCCTGGTAGCATTACGCTCTATGAAAACACGCTATATTTGACCGACGGGATTACCACCCGTATTTTTGATGTCACCGATCCTGCCACTCCCGTGCCGGTCGGAACGGTGGCAGAAGCCATAGTCGGCGTGGTGTATGAGCAGTATCTTTACCGCCTCTGGAAAAATGACTGGTTCGATGACCTGCGCCGCTATGTGCCTATTTATGATTTAACCAACCCCGCCGACCCGCTTGTTGTTACCACCATCCTGAATGCCGCCGGGAACTGGATGCACAAGGGCGCAAACAATCTCCTCTACATTGTAGATACCCCTTACGATTACAGTCTTCCGAACGTCCTGACCTATTTCCATACGGTGGATGTGAGTAATCCTGATGAACCTGTGTTGGTTCGGAGCGACACCCTACAGCCCAACCCAAACGGCTCGGCGGCATATCAATTTCATGTGGTACAGGACAATTATCTTTATGTGACCCGTTTTGCCCATCAGGGTACCAAAGATGGGGTTGATATTTACCGCTTGCCCACAGCGACCACCCCGCTAACCTTTATCCGTACCCTCCAAATTGATGTGTGGCGCACTGCCGTGGTAGATAACGCCTTTCTGGTACAAAAAGGCGTTATCGAACGTGAACTGGATATTTACAACACCTCCGACCCCGAAAACCCCTTCCGCAACGCTCAACTAACCATTGACCATAATGGGTTTAGCGACATCATCACAGAGGGCAATTTTGCCTATCTGTTAGAAGGAGGCGAACCCGCTACCGATGCGCGGATTTTCATTCTGGATATTACCACTCCTGGTATTCCGCGTATTGCGGGAAGTTTTG
>CBKYSX010000705.1:0-2948 GCA_966690745.1 uncultured Ardenticatenales bacterium | reverse complement strand
TCGTGCGCGGGGTAATCAATCCATTGGTACAGGCATCGCCGTTTTAGCGCATCGTGGACTTCACGGGTGCGGTTCGAGGTAATAATGACCAATGGTGGCTCCTCTGCCCGAATCGTGCCCAGTTCGGGAATCGTAATCTGAAAATCGGAAAGCAGTTCCAGCAAAAAGGCTTCAAATTCCTCATCGGCACGGTCTAATTCATCAATCAACAAGACGGGCGCACCACCCGCTTGCCCGGCTTCGATGGCTTGCAAAAGCGGGCGTTTAATCAGAAAGCGTTCACTGAAAATGTCGCTTTCCTCCGCCCCGCCGCTTGCCTCCGCCAATCGAATCTGCAACAGCTGACGTTGATAATTCCACTCGTAAATGGTGGTGTTGACATCCAACCCTTCATAACATTGCAGGCGTATCAACCGCCGCCCCATCACTTCCGCCAACGTCTTGGCAATCTGCGTTTTCCCGACCCCCGCTTCCCCTTCCAGTAAAATCGGCTTGCCCAGCTTTAACGCCAGTAACACCGTGGTCGCCAAATCACGATCCGCCACATAATCATGTGCCAGCAACGCCGCTTGCACGTCATCTACCGTGTTTACCATAGGGGAAGTCCTGCCTTCGTGCTTATGAGGATGATGAGGATTAGTACCCTAAACTGTACCTAAAATCTGTTATTTCTACAATCTTGCACAAAAAAAGGAGGCAGTTCATGCCTCCCTTTTCGGGTGTTCGATTGAATCAGAGTATGGGTCAAAAAATAACACCAACCGGCGCATTATATTGACCCTATTGGCGGGGCTAGATTTACATCACCAACCCGGCTTCGGATTTGGAAAGTTGCCGCCGCGCCAACGCGAGGTTCGCCGTTTCTTTGTTCAACACGACATACAAGAACAGCGTGCTATCCGACCCCAACGGGCGAATCAGGTGGTATTGGGTTTGAAGGCTAATCAAAATATCTTCGATGTCGCCACGAATCCCCAAATCCCGCATCACGTTCAACTTTGCCTTTACCACTTCGCTGTTCCCCGCCGCGGCAATATCCAGGTCCAACCCGGTATTGCCCATTTTGCCCAATGCCATACCGCTGGTGATGTCCACCAATGCTACGCCCAATGCCCCGTTAATCGTCATAATTTCCGATAAAGTTTTATCAATTTTTGCTTCCGTCGTTTGAACTGCCATGGTATCCTCTCCTTGTGAGGGTTTGGGAGTATGACCGTTACTCCCGTTCTGCAGGGTGGCGGCCTCTGCCGCCGTTCCTAATAAAATTGCTTCCGCAGTGGGTTCCGGCAGGGTAATAAGATCATCCAATGTCACGACCTCATCCTCCTCGCCGTCGGGGGTTGTAGCGGGCAACCCACCCTCTGCCAATACCGACACCGTTTCAATCTCGACCGGCGGTGCAGGAGATGGTTCCTGCTCTGCCACCGTGTCTACCTCCAACGGGGCTTCCTCGCCGGAGGCAATCGTTTCCGTGGTTGCGTCTTGTGTAGCAACAACGGTTTCCGTCTGCTCTTCCCCCACTTCCGGGGTAGGCGCGGGCGGGGCATCCGTTTCCGTCATTCGGCTTTCTGCGTCTTGCGTCCCGCCTTCTGCCTCCTGCGTCCCGTCTTCCATGTCCTGCTTTTCCAACACATCGCCCAATGCCCGTTGAATCAAGGGCTTAATCTTGGCGATTACTTCCGCAAACTCAATTGTCACCCCTTCCCAGCCGAAAATTGTCCGTGCCGCCGCTTCACCCAGTTTTTGCCCGCACACCGCATTCATCAATACCCCTTCGACAAAAGCCAACATCCCTTCTTCATGCTTAGACACAACCCGAATCAAGCACGTTCGTTTTTCCAGCCGCAACCATTCGCACAAAGCGTAGAGCGACAACCCCACCGGTTCCCCGGTTGCTTCCCGCGCCACCTGTGCCCACAACGCCGCCACCAGCTCACTGCCATCCAGCGGGGTTCCCAAAAAAACTACCGGGTTCAGCGGGTTTGTGGGGGGCAGACGTTTCTCACTGCTTTGCACCATCCACACCACCGGCACCGGAACTTTTTGCCCGACCAACGCCGCAAACAACGCCGCTTCGGTCGTGGGCGACCCCTTCCATCCCAATACCATTACATCCGGCGGCTGTTTTAACAATGCCACCGCTTCGGCTTGCGTTTCTGCCGTCACAACGGCAAATTCGCCCCCGTATGGCTCTAATGCCCCTTCTATTTTTGCCAATAATTCCCCATCATCACTGACCGCCAAAATAGTTTTATGCTCAACCTGTAAAGTTCCTTCATCATCACCCCCCTGCGCCTCATCCAAACGACGTAATCCTTCCAATAATAAACTATTCCAATCGGTGGTAATCGAAATCGCGGGCGGCGTTACCGTTCGCGCCAATGCAAATGTTCCATACCGCCAGCCTAACACCGTATACACCGCTTCTTCGCCCCGTTGCTCCAATCCTTCGGCGTGAACAATCTGTCCCCCCTGAATATAGAGCGTGGCGGAATCTATACCCCGTTGCAACGTAATCTGAGCATCGCCCCCTTCTTCACAGGTCATTTGGAGGAGACTGAGCAAATCTAAATCTTGTAAACTGCCACGTACTGCCATAGCCTCACTCTTCTATCATTCCGTAGGGTGTAATGCCGATTCCGTACGTTCATGCGCTACGGAATAAGCAAGGTAACAAAGGTTCCTTTACCCGACATCACTCGTTACCGGGGTTTCCAGCAACCGTTTCAATTCATGCACCAGCGTTGTCGTAATCCGCCGGTACGCCGTATAACTTGGAAGCAATGCCACCAGAATCATCGTCTGCCCCATTGCATCAAACAACCGGCACACCATGCGCCGCCCGACCCGATTGCTAAAGGTGCATTCTTCAATCCCGTCCATCCCCGCCATCTCTTGCATTCGTTGTACCATGCGCCACGCCAGTGCGCTGGTCGCCGCCTTCACGG
>CBKYSX010000704.1:0-2951 GCA_966690745.1 uncultured Ardenticatenales bacterium | reverse complement strand
ACGTGCTAGTACGCTATTACGCTGGGACGGGAATGAAACCGAATCGTGAGGATAAAAATGTGTCGCCGAATGAGATGGCGGCATACGGGCAATCCATAGGGTACAATTCGCGGGTGGTGATTGGCATAGATGTGCCGATGCTGAAAACCTTTATTACCAATCAAATTCCTGTGATTGTAGAAACATGGTACATCCCCGACCCGGACGACGAGATGGGGCATTATCTGCTCTTTACCGGCTACACCGATGATACGCTTTCCTTCCACGATTCCTATAAGGGACCGAACATCACCAAGGATGCCGCCACCTTTGATGCTTTATGGAAAGTCTTTAACCGTACGGCGATTCTGGTGTACCCGCCCGAACAAGAGGCATTGGTCAGCTCGATTTTAGGCGACCTTGCCGACCCCGCCGCGCAAATCGAACGGGCAACCCAGATTGCTTACGCCGAAGCCTCCGCGAACCCGGAAGACAAATTTGCGTGGTTCAACCTCGGCTCGTCGCTGACGATGGCGGGGGATACTGCGAACGCCGTGCAAGCCTTTGATACGGCGCGGGGGCTAAAATTGCCCTGGCGTATGATGTGGTATCAGTTCGGTCCTTACGAAGCCTATTTCGCACAGGGGCGGTATGACGAAGTGGTCGCGCTTGCCAACGCAACGCTGGCAAATGCCGATAATCTGGAAGAAAGCTATTACTGGCGCGGACGTGCCCAGGCGGCTTTGGGCAATACCGATGCCGCCCGTCAGGATTTTGAAACTGCCTTACGCTTTAACAGTAATTTCGCCCCTGCCCTTCAAGAATTAGGAGGCTAGCCGCGATGTCGCGTATCCTTCGTGCCGCCGTCGTGGTAATGTTGGGGTTCCTTCTGGCAAAAATAACGGCACTGGTGCGGCAACAGGTGATTGCCCGCGCTATTGGAGCAAGTAGTGAAGCCGATGCCTATTTTGCCGCCTTTACCGCCCCCGATTTAATTTTTATGCTGATTTCGGGGGGGGCGTTGGCAACGGCGTTTATTCCGGTTTTTTCGGAATATCTCAGTTCGGCGGATGAACAACGGGCGGCGGCGTGGCGGATGGCAAGCAATGTGTTGACGGTGAGTTTGCTCCTCTCCGCCTCCGTTGCGTTGATTGCCGCGATTGCCGCGCCACTTTTTGTTCCTGCGGTAATTGTCCCCGGATTCAGCCCTGAAAATCAGGCTCTGACCGTTGAATTGATGCGGATTATCCTGCTCTCCACGGTGATTTTTAGTATTAGCGGGTTGGTGACGGGGGTGTTGCATACCATGCAACATTTTTTGATGCCTTCTTTTGCCCCCGCGATTTACAATGTCGGGATTATTCTGGGGGCAATTTTTCTGGTTCCCGATATGGGCATTATGGGGTTGGCGTGGGGGTCGGTGCTTGGGGCGTTGTTTCACTTAGGGGTACAAATTCCGGTGCTGTTCATGCGCCGCACGCATCTGCGCCCTGTTTTTGATTTGCGCGATCCCGGTTTGCGCCAGGTCGCATTGTTAATGGCTCCCCGCGCCGCCGCGCTGGGGTTGATTTACTCCAAATTTATTGTACGAACCAATCTTGCTTCGCGGCTGGGCGAAGGCAATGTCAGCGCATTGGATTATGCGTGGGATTTGATGCAATTGCCCGAAACCCTGTTTGCAACGGCGGTGGCAACGGCGGTCTTCCCGACGCTGGCAGAATTGGCGGGACCCGAAAAGCGTCAACAACTCGCTGACACCTTTAACTACGCACTCCGTATGATTCTGACCCTTACCGTGCCCGCCGCGATTGGGATGCTGTTGTTAAGTCTGCCTATCGTGCGGGTCTTTTATGAACGGGGCGAATTTACCTTAGATGCATCCCTTACCACTGCCGCCGCCCTTAACTTTTTTGCGTTTGGGATTGTCGGTCATGGTATTTTGGAAGTGGTGGCGCGGCTCTATTACGCCCGCAAGGATACGGTTCGTCCCCTTATTGCGGCGGCGATTATGTTGGTCGTTACGCTTGCTGTTGCATGGCTGTCGTTGGATACATTGGGCGTGGCGGGGATTGCGTTGGCGGATACCGTTGGTGTCTTTGTTGAAAGTGCCGTGCTGATGTGGTGGCTCCGCGACCGCTTGCCCGAAGCCCTGAGCCGCCTGACGCAGGTATCTACCTTAAAGGTGGTGGCGGCATCGGCGGCGATGGGGGCGACGATTTTGCTCTGGCTTCAATTCATCGGGGAACGCAATCTTTTCATTGTGGCGGGTGGCGGTATCCTGATTGGGGCGGCAGTCTATGCAGGGGTTGCCCTGTTGCTGGGGATTGAGGAAATCAAACAGATGCCGCGATTGATGCTCCGTCGGGCGTGATACTACGTTTTGAAACATTATAACTTTGATGGAAAATAGAAGGGGATTGATACTGGATAAACCTTATCAATCCCCTTCTTCGTGTCAATCTTATTCTTCCACTTTTATTGTTATACGAATTGGAAAAGAAAGATGCCCACCATGAGTGGAGCGTAGCGGAACTCATGGCTACCAGAGAGCTAAACGATAACCCCTTTCAATTCATCCACCGTTTTTCCAATGGCTACTGTTCCCTAAAACATCACATGATACGTTACCTTTACCTTTCTCTTCTAATTCTTAGTTTGTGTGCCTGCACCCCGGGTTCTACCGAACTGCCACCAACACCACCCTCTGTGCAATTGGTTGTTACCGCAACCGCACAACCTGTTACCCCTGTACGGGTAACGGTAATTTCAACCGTCACCAGTACACCCCGTCCTACTTTTACTCCCAAACCCATATTACCTGCATCGCTTTCGGCAAATCAACGCTCAGCGAATCCATCAATTTCTGCCGATGGGCGATATGTTGTTTTTGAGTCGGATGCCAGTAACCTTGTACCGGGAGATACCAACAACTTTTGTAGTACATCGAATAACGTACAAACCGGTGGGAACTG
>CBKYSX010000703.1:0-2951 GCA_966690745.1 uncultured Ardenticatenales bacterium | reverse complement strand
ATGTCCGGTTTATTGCGCGGGGCAATCATTTAAACGCCATTCGTGCCAACGGATTGCGCGTGGAAAGTGTCGCGGGGGACGTTCATATTCACCCCGCAAATGCAACCGACACACCTTCAGAGATAGGTGAGGTTGAATTCGTCATCCTCGCCGTTAAAACATGGCAAGTGACCGAAGCGGCGGAGGCAATGCGCCCCCTGATTGGCACAAACACGGTCGTACTCCCCTTACAAAACGGGGTAGAAGCACCGGCACAAGTCGCCTCGGTGTTGGGGCACTCCCATGTCTTAGGCGGGGAAACCCGGATATTCAGTTTCATTCCCGAACCCGGCGTAATCCGGCATGTCGGTGGTCCCGGTTCCATCACCTTCGGCGAACTGGATTATCAGGTCACAGAACGGACAACCCGCATCAAAGAGGTATTAGAGCAAGCCGCTATTCCCGCTACCATTACGTCCAATATTGATAGTGCTTTATGGGCAAAATTGTTATTTGTGGCATCCGTAGGGGGGGTGGGGGCAGTTAGTCGCGCCCCGTTGGGCATTACCCGCACCCAACCGGAAACCCGCGCCATGATTTCTGCCGCTATGCAAGAAATCTATGAGGTTGCAACAGCAAAGGGGATTCCTCTACCCGATAATAGCATTGAAACTGCGCTTGCCTTCCTCGAAAACCAGCCCGCCCAGGGCACCTCTTCCATGCAACGGGATATTGCGGGGGGCAAGCCTTCCGAACTGGACGCATGGAGTGGGGTGGTAGACCGGGTGGGAAGGGAAGTTGGCATCCCGACCCCCGTTCATACCTTCATTTACCATAGTCTGCTTCCTCTCGAGCGTCGCGCCCGCGGCTTGATTGACTTTCCATGAGCCACTGGCTGAATCAACACCGCCTCTCATTAGGGGCGGTCGTTCTTTTGTTTCTGCTCCCCTATCTTGTTTTCTGGCAAGTATGGTTTCCCTTCAAATCTACCCCCTTATTGTTTGAGCATGGCGATTTTGTTGAACAGAATGTTGCCATGCGCCGCTTTGTGGCGGGCGAATTTCGTGAGGGTCGTTTGCCGTTGTGGGACCCCTACACCTACGCCGGACAACCCGCCCTCTCCGGCAGTTTGTTCGCACCCTATTATCCTTTGGGATGGTGGCAACTCCTCTTTCCCTTCCCGTTCCCTGATTGGGTCCTGCCGGTTGAAGTCATTTTTCATCTGGGGGTGGGTGGGGTTGGTACGTTTTTATTAGTGCGCCGCCTGACAGGGAATACGTGGGCAGGATTGATCAGTGGCATCACCTTTGAATTAAGCGGTTGGGCGACAGGGTATCCGATGCTTCAAGTCGGGATTCTGGAAACGGCAGTCTGGTTGCCGTGGGGATTATGGCTCATCGAACGGGGGTTGGCGCGGCAACAGTGGGCGGACATGGCGCGGGCGGCATTGGTCTATGGCATAGCGTTACTAGCAGGGCATCCCCAAACCCTCATGTATCTCGCCTACCTGTCCGCCGCCTATTATCTTTATCGCGCCTTTCACTATCGCGTCGGGTGGCGGTTTGGGATCGGCGGGGGGCTTTTGATTGCAGTTGGCGTGTTGGGTATTGGCGCGGCACAATGGCTCCCCGCGATTGAAGCGTATGGCTACTCCCCACGTTTGGGGTTGAATTATGAGGAAGTGGGGAATGGCTTTCAGTGGGATGAGTTGACGGGAATTGTGCTTCCCTACACAACGGCTTGGTCGCCTTTGTATATGGGTGTGTTTGTTTGTATTGCTACAATTGCCGCCTTGTCCCGTTCCCGACAAAAAGAACTCTATTTTTGGTTGGTGGTAGCAGTCATTGCGCTACTGGTATCCCTGGGAAGTAATGGTTGGCTTTATCCTGTGGCATATCGCCTACTCCCCGGCTTTGCTATTTTTCGCAACCAGGAACGAATTGCCCTGTTGTTTATGATAGCAATGATTATTTTAAGTGGCTATGGCTGGCATATCTGGACAATCCATCTCCATAACCCCCGCCATCGTCGCGTTTTTCACTTGTTCGTTCCGATTGCGTTGATAATTACGTTAGGTAACACCAATTTTACCAAGATACTCACCCCCACACCCCATGGTTATTACCCTCCCTCCTCTATCATTGACCACCTCCGTTCGGTGGGCGACCCGACATGGCGTATCAGTAGTGAAGGCTTATTGCCCGATGGACCGAACGCAGGGATGGTTTACCGGGTACGGGATGTGGTTGGGAACAGTCCGCTTCACCTTGCCGCATTAGATGAATTTACCGACACCATACCGGAGGTACGCTGGTGGCAATTGCTGAACATTCAACACATCCTCACCGAACGCACCTTCCCCGAAAATACGCCAGTTCTTCCAATTATGTCAAGCGAAAGGGGAACGCTGTATCAGGTGTTCGTCAATGCTGCACCTGTGTGGATTACCCATCAATACGAAGTAGCGGACAGCCAATCTGCCGCTATTACCCGCACCGCCCAGTCTGCCCTCGACCCCTTCCAAACCGTGATTTTGGAGGAAGCCCCCACCCTCATTCCATCCCCATCAACAGGCAACGAAAGTGCAATCGTTTCGATTTTTGAACCCCAACGATTGGTGACAGAGATAAACCTAACTACCCCTGCTCTTGTGATATGGAGTGAAATTGCCTATCCGGGATGGGTAGCGCGGACAAACGGAGAAGCCCTCGAAATGGTACGGGCGTATGGGTTGTTACGGGCGGTGGCATTACCCGCCGGGGAACATAGGGTTGAGTGGCGATTCGAGCCGCCGTTAGCCTATTGGGGATTAGGAATATCCGTGATGACACTCGTTCTATTAATTGCCATCATGGGGAAACCGGTTTTCCCCACTCTAAAGAGGTGGGGCTAGAGACCTGTTCCCTGCGGAATCTCGCAATGGACGGGTTTCTAGCACGGTCACTTTAGTGCCGTGTCCGCAGTTTCAATCC
>CBKYSX010000702.1:0-2955 GCA_966690745.1 uncultured Ardenticatenales bacterium | reverse complement strand
GCCCGTTGATGCCAACGGGAATTTCTCCACGTTAATCGTATTACAGGGGGGCAACAACCTGCTAACCGTTACTGCTACTGATATTGCAGGCAATGCCACCTCGGTACAACGCACGGTCCATTACGCAACGGGCAGTACTGCCGTAACCACTACGCCGGATTTCGATTCGCTTACGCTTCCCGAAATGCCGCAAGACCCGATTCTCTGGAGGGTGCTCATCGGGGTAGGGGTGCTGGGCATCGGGTTCTTAGTATTCGGGAAACTCAATTCGCCGATGGCATTGGATATTACGGCGGATTATCCAACTTTTTACCCGAATCGTAACAGCGAGCAACGTCTGTTGGTGTTGCGATTGAACCTTTCGCGGGGGGCGCGGGTAGATATAGATGTTTATGACGAATTTAACCGTCATGTGATGAGTTTGGTAGAGCGGCGACCCTTTGGTGAAGGCGAACATTTCCGACTGTGGGATGGACGGAATGAGCGGGGGTCGCTGGTTGGTGAAGGCTCTTATCTGATTCAAGCCACTGCCAGGACCATGACTGCCACCGCGACCAGTGCGGTATGGGTACGCATGGACAATACGCCGGAAGCCCGCCGTCGCACTGCCCCCCGCCGTTACTACGAAGAGCACATGGATGAAACAGATCGGGTTAGCAATCGCGGAGGCTATTAACTAAAGGGGCACACCCTTAAATGGGTGGGGGTAATGGCTTGAAACAAGATAGGCTGAATCGTAAAGCGTGCCGAAATGGTACGCTTTTTGCGCTTACAGGAAGAGTGTGTCCATGCCGCCATTGGTGCAATTTATCATTCGTCGTCTACTCGCAATCCCGATTACATTGCTGATTGTGACATTGGTCTTATATGCGATTGCCTGTTTAACGCCGCCGGAGGTACGTGCCGAAATCTACATGCCTGCCACCAACCGGCAATTAACGGCCGAGCAACGGCAACGGTTGATTCAAAATATCATTGACGAGAAGGGATTAGACCAACCCTTCCCGATTCAATATTCACGCTGGTTGACGACGATCATACAGGGAGATTGGGGGTGGAGTCCGACCATGCGAACGGAGATTCTCCCCGCCTTGGTTTACCGTACCCCGGCGACCCTGGAATTAACCCTTTACTCGTTACTGCTCTATCTACCCCTCGGTTTGTTCTTCGGGGTGATTGCCAGCTGGCAAAAAGGAACGGCGAGAGACAATAATTTGCGCCTCGCCGCCTTTATTGCGACTTCTATTCCGCCTTTTATCCTCGCGCTTGTCCTCATCAGCATCTTTTATGTTGCTTTACGCTGGTTTCCGCCCGACCGTTTGAGTTCCCGTTTTAGCCTGGAAGTATCACGGGAAGGGTTTCAACAATTCACCGGGTTAATCACTATTGATGCTCTGATGAACGGGCGCACCGATATTTTCTGGGATGCGGTGCGCCATCTTGTGTTGCCCGTTTTTACCCTGAGCCTCTACCATTGGGCAACCTCCATGCGTGTCATGCGGATTTCGATGATTGAAACGTTTGACACGGAATACATGATGGCGGCAAAGGCGCGGGGGGTACGATTAGGCGGGCAGTTGTGGAAACATGGCTTCCGCAATGCGGTGATACCCTCTTTAACCAGCTCTATTTTAGGCGCGGCTTCGTTAATGACCGGGGTCTACATTGTGGAGCGGATTTTTGTCTTTCCCGGTATCTCCGAAATCATCACCAGAGCGATTCAAGTTGCCGGGTCGGATATTGTCAGCGCACTGGGATTTGCCATATACAGTACGCTGATTGTCTTGCCCTTAATGGTTGGCATGGAAATTTTACAGGCATTTGTAGACCCCCGGATTCGTGAAGGGGTATCCGTCGGGTAAGCATCCCCCTTTGTGCTGTGTTTCAGAAGAGGACAACCGTGAAGCGCGCATTACGCTTTTTTCAACAGATACAGGTACTTATCGGGCTGGCAATTGTCGGGTTCTTCGTGTTGGTTGCAGTGTTTGCGGGGCAAATCGCCCCGATGGAGGGACCCAACATTTATAGTGACGAACCCACCCCTTACCGCATCATCGGTAATCGGTTTGATGGTCAGCCGCGCCCGCCAACTGCCGAAGCCCCTCTGGGTACGACCTCCGACCAATACGATATTTACACCCTGATGGTATGGGGAACCCGCTCCGCCCTCCGATTCGGACTCATTGTCACCTTTGCGACTGCCTTCATTGGAACCATTTTAGGCTCATTAAGCGGGTATCTGGGCGGGTGGTTTAACGGGCTCACCATGCGCGTCACGGACGCCTTGCTCACCTTTCCGTTGGTCGCAGGGGTATGGATGATAGATAACTTATCCCAACCGATTTATTCGTTTGAGATCGGCGATTATCTTCAAACCGATCTTGTGCGACTGCTGGATTATCTTCAGATTGAACCCATTGCCCTGGGATTTATCATCTTTTCGTGGATGCCCTATGCCCGGCTGATGAACGCCAATGTACAGACATTAAAGCGGTTGTCTTTTATTCAAGCGTCGGAGGCGTTAGGGGGCGGGGCGTTGCATGTCGTGTGGAAGCATTTAATTCCAAATGCAATCTCCCCCGCCCTGGTCCTGGCGGCGCGAGACATCGGCGGTATGGTGATTATGGCAACCGCCTTCACCTTCATTGGCATTGGGGGTACGGATGAGTGGGGGGTCATTCTTTCCACCAGCCGCAACTGGATTGTGGGTATCGGCGGTAATCCATTTCAATTCTGGTGGACGTTCGTTCCGACAACCTTAGCCATTATTCTGTTCGGGGTGGGGTGGAATTTGTTGGGAGATGGGATTAACGTCTATCTGAATCCCAAAAAGAGCTAAGGTCTAGCCAAAACTACTCTTTAGCAAAAGAGGTGCGCTTGTATACATGTACAAACGCACCTCTTTTTTATATTGCCAGCACAAAATTAAACGTACCCTGCCTTCCATCGGTATCG
>CBKYSX010000701.1:0-2960 GCA_966690745.1 uncultured Ardenticatenales bacterium | reverse complement strand
ATCGCCAGGGCTTTACGAATCGTCTCCTGTACCGCTTCGGAGCCAATCGCAATCATGGTCACTTTGCCGCCGCCCTGGGCTTCGACAAGGCGCAGGGCTTCTTCGATTGCATATTCGTCGTAGGGGTTAATAATCCAACTTTTGAGCGAATTGGGGTCAATCTTACCGTCCGCCAGCGCAATTTTTGTCTCCGTATCCGGGACGCGCTTCATCGGAATCAAAATGTGCATTTCGTCTCCGTCGCGCCGCGTGGCAAGCCATCGGTCCCGCCACACTGCGTTTCTGATGAGGATTTTTCAGGGCTATGAATACCGTAGGCGGTTCATCATACCCCTGTTTTGCTATTGTTGTGAAAACCATCACATATGCCCAAGTATAGCCCGAACAAGGCACATTGCAAAAAAACCAAATGGTCGTTTGGTAGGGAAGATAGAGGGAAGAAAGGAGAGCGGAGAAAAATGGCAGTACTTGCCTACTACTTTCTATATCTTCAATAAGGGAATAGACATATCTACCCGTTGCCCCCCGCCTTTTTTCTTTTTACTATTAAGCAAATATCCCAAATTGTTCGGTGCGGCTCTGCTTTCACTCTCTAACAGACTGTGCCACGCCCCTATCGGTATTGCCACTATGTTTGGACGCAACAAAGAAAACGCCGTTCCCCGCGAAGCCGAAACGCTGGAAAAATTAAAACGAAACCTCAAACAGGCGTATACCATGCAGAGGTGGGATCAAGCCGATGATGCCGCCATCAAAGTATTAGCCTATTTGAAGAGCCATGCGGAAACGATTGGTGCAAGCCAGAGCGAATTGGCGGAATGGCATGCTCAACGAGGTATTGCCCTGCACAATCAACGTCGCTATGAACCGGCTTTCCAACAATTGGAACTCGCCGAACGTTGGCTGAATATGTCGTTAGATGAAGCCATTGCGTTTGCCCGTCAGCAGGACATAACCTTAACCGGAGAAGGGGAAAGTCTGGACACTGACCTCGCCCTGCTTGCCCTTGAAACGTTGGCAGAAGCAATGGTACAACGGGGAACCTCCGGCGCGGGGCAAGTATTGGAACAAGTAGTTAAAGTAGCCGATGTGGTGGGGCAACGGGAGCGGATGTGGAATGCCCGCCACCGTCTTGCGACATATACTGCCGGGTTAGCCGATTGGGATAAATTGCTTCGGATGGGGCAAGAATTGGGACAATTCGCCAATCGCCATAAAAGCCTTTCATCGTTACTGGTGGCGATGCGCTTCATTGTAGAAGCCCTGATTAGTATGCAACGGCTGGATGATGCCCGCGCCGCGCAACGCTTAGTCGTGGATATTGCCCGTTTTATCAACGATGCTTCTCTGCCCGGAGAGGAAGCAGAGATGGCGCGTTTAAGTGCGGTTAAATAGACCCCCAATCATGTCCTGCCAAATATAGGAATTTCGATGCGGCGCGGTGTGCGGTTTCCTAAAGTTGGTGTAGGGCGTAAATGGCTCAAACGTATAGGTTTTTATTCCCCCCGACGTAGACGACAAGTGAATATGGTTAGAATAAATCGGTTCGGCTCCGGCATAAAGCACCGGTGGGAACAGGAATGGTCCTGCCTGATGATAGGGTAAAATTTGCTTACTACCTCTCATCTACATCACTTTTTTAGCCGAATTTTGCATTAGATTTGATACAATTCATGGTACTTTTATCGCTCAATTCTATATTGACAAGCGTGTAACCGACTGTTACAATGGCGCAAGCGAGAATAGGCTATCCTTGCTCATTTTTCGTTTAACCCGTTATCAGCAAGCGACAGCCCATCACGAGGTTAGTGGTCATGCAATATCCACTCTTTCGTTCACCCCTATATCGTGCCCTCTTTATCGGGCTGTTACTATTGGGATTAGGGGTGAATAGCGTTATCGCCTATGCCGCCCCCCCCCGCCAAACGCCGCCGTGTGCGATTGAGGGGAATGTATTTGTTGATGCGAACAATAACGGTCAACAGGACACAGGCGAAATAGGATTGGCGACCACGCTGAACCTATTGGCGGCAGAAGGGAGCGATATGCCCCTTGCCTCGCGCCAATCCAACAACAAAGATGGCTTCTTCTGTTTTGAAACAGGGGATGTGCAACCCGGACAATATCGTTTACGCCAGGAAAAGGTCGAAGGGTATGAACCTACCGGCGACCAAACGCGCCAAATTACGGTGAACGAAGGCGCAGTGACGATTGTGGTCTTCCCCAATGTGGAAGTCCGTGCCACTGCCACTCCCGCGCCCACGGCAACGCCCCAACCCCCGCGTGATACCCCGACACCAGGACCGACGTTTACTCCTACAAACACCCCGTTGCCGCCGCCCACGGAAACGCCCGTTCCTTCCCAAACGCCCGTTCCTTCCCAAACGGGAACGGCAACCCCGATTCCATCCTTTACTGCAACGGCTTCGGTAACATCAACGACAACGACGACTCCAACCACGACACCAACGGGAACGCTTCGACCGCTAACCCCGATTGCAACCTTTATCACGACTACCCCCGGCGTTTTGGTGACCGTGACACCTTCCGGTCCCATTGATTCCCTTCCCACCACCGGGTCAGGGAGTGACTTACTATTGACAGCCGGTGCATTAGGCTTGTTAATGGTAGGAACGGCGATTGCCCGCCGGATGTTCTTCAGCCGCTAACAAGGGTTATTGAGTGTACTTCTGCATTTGTGTTCGTGCAGAAGTACGCTACAAGAGCAATTATGACGATTCGCCACGCACTATTTTTATTATTGGTTGTCGGGGCAGTGTGGGGTTTACTTTCTATTGGGAATCCCTCGCCCGCCGTTCACGCCGATGAACCCGATCTTCGTGTTACACCTACCGCCGCCCCGCTCCCCGAAGGCTCTAAGGTAAACCCCGCACCAGACCCCGCCAATCCCGAAGCACAATTCCCGGATTTGGTTGTCAACGAGGTGCGGGTATTCCCTA
>CBKYSX010000700.1:0-2969 GCA_966690745.1 uncultured Ardenticatenales bacterium | reverse complement strand
GTCGGTGTTGTTACCTCTCCCAGGTCAATCAGGTCGGCGCGTGCGGCGTGGCTATGGGCGGGAATTTCACTCTCCAACAGACTTACGGTTTCGGAGCCACCCGTTTCACCCAAATCGTGCAAACTTAAACCCGGTCCTTGTCCGGGGTGCATCGGGGCACGCCCTTGCAAATCCGGTAATGCAAAGTTGCTTTTACCATTGCCGCCATAGGTTGTACCGAGCAAGGAAAAGAGCGCGGTGTTCTGGGATAACGGCAATAACTGACCATCGCACCATGCCCACCCACGCGGTGCAAAATTAAAGGGGAAGATGCGGATTTCCGCCACAAATGGATCTGCCATGATATGCTCCTTTTAGGTAGGTGAGGGGAAAATCCCGAAGAGCGAGATGATAAAATTGACACAGAGATAAGGCTGGAAATTGGTGTGAGGTTGGCTTCCGCCTGTAGAACCAATTGCCGCCGCATTCATGTTCCCGGTCGGCGGTCCATCAAAATAAAGGAAGGTGGTTCCGGTCGAAGCGGCAATGACTTGCGATGTGGGGTCGGTATTCGTTCCAACGGCGGTTGAAGCCAGTAACGGGTGGCTGTGTGCCGCAATCTGGTTCACGGTTAGCGTAATTTCTTCTGCTCCGCCTGTTTCTGCCAGAATAAAGCTGTTGCCCTGATGAATGGGAATACGACCGCGTAAATCAGGAAGGGCAAAGGTACTTTGACCATCCCCCCCGTAGGTCGTGCCGATTAATTGAAAGAGAGTTTCGTTTTCTGAAATCGGGAGAAGTTGCCCTTCGCAAAACATCCACCCAACGGGCGCAAAGTTGCCCGCGAACATTCGGATTTCACCAACATACGGCTGAGCCATAAGGGTGTCCTTTCCGCTACAAATGCGATGTTATCATGGTAAATATAACAGGGTTGCGTTTCCCAAACGTTGCCAAAGGGAAGTATTTGTTTACGTGGGGGATGGGAAAATTCCTTGCAGTGCAATACAGAAGCTAAGGGTTAAAAAGGGTTGCATATTCAAATGCGCCTGCGACCCGCCTGTATTGGTTACGGTTCCCGGAACAAGAGATGTGAGATTGGTTGCAGCTCCATAAGGTCGCCCGTTGGTGGTGGCAAATAGTGCTCCGTTCGGGTTATTGGCATTGGCGGCTTGGGAGGTGCCATTAAAAACGTGTGTATGGGTGGGTAATTCGGCAATTGAAAGGGTATGTGCCTGTTCGCCCCCGCGTTCGCCTAGGGTGTGCCCGCTTCCCACATGAATGGGCGTACGTCCACGAAAATCAGGAAGCGCAAAATTGACGCGCCCATCACCGCCAAAAGTTGTTCCCAGCAGGGAAAACAATGCCTGATTTTGGTTAATCGGAAGCAGTTGCCCGTTGCATAATGCCCAACTCCGGGGCGGAAAACCAAACGACATGATACGGATTTCGGAAAGGAACGGCTCTGCCATAGATAAGTCCTTCCTTGCTATGTCTTGACTGGAATGGGTACAGGACAAAAGTCAATAGGGAGTGTATCCCATTTTTTCTGCAAAGAACCTGCAAAAAGCCTGCAAGGTTCCGATGTAGCAGGCGTTAGGTAAGGTAGGGATAAACCCACCCGGTTGATAGCCCTGTACCCTCTACAGGGAGCGGGAGTTGTGGTGCGGGTAGTTCCGATTCAATTTGATGGGTCGTGCCGTCACTGCGGCGGAGATAGAGCGGACCGCTAACGCTCTGGGTGGCGGCATCCATACGGAGCATGCCACGCGGGCTGGCACAAGAAGCCGTACGCAACGCGGCTTGCAATGCCCGACCCTCGGTACTTCCTGCATTTTGGAAGGCAGTCGCAATCAATGTTCCGGTATCCCATCCGAGGAGCGATATGGCAGAGGGAGCTTCGCCTGTTGATTTTTGATAAAGATCGAGGAAGCTTGCGGTAGCCGAGGTTTTAAGAGCCGGTGACCAAGCACCAACACTGTAAATATCCGGCGCGGGGTAAAATTCGGTTAGGAACGGTGCGCCCAGTACAGGCACGCCAAGTTGCCCGGTAACATCGTTCAAAAACCGGTTGGTGGTATTGCCACTATAGGCGGCAAATACGAAATCAGGTTGATAGGTGCGTACCGCTTCCACAACCCCATCAAATTCATACTTGTCGGGGGTTGCTGAACTAATGTGTCGTCCAACCACATCACCCCCTGCCGCTACGAACCCGGCTTCAAAGGCATAAAAATTGTCGTAACCACTATCATAAAAGCCGCCAATGGTCATGGCGCGTTGTCCCCGATTATACGCCGCCCATTGTCCTAAAGCATACGCGGCTTGCCAGTTGTTTAAGGTGTTATGGAAGGTAAAAGGGGTAGCGGCAATATTTCGCACTGCATCTTCACCCGTGTTGGCTATAATCAAAGGGCGTTCGGCGGTAGCACATAATTCACTGAGGGTTTCTGTGCCTTTGGTGCCAATGGTTGCTACAATAACGTCTACACCTTCTTTTAGAAGCACATCGGCGGCATCATAGGCTTCCGTGATAGTGGTTCCATACTCCATGCTATGTAGTTGGACGGAAAAGGGTGTATGAGAGAGTGCGAGGGATAAGCCGGTGGTGAGATCGCGACCAAATGCAAAAAAGTGCCGGGTAAAGGGCACAATAGCACCCACCTTGAGGGTTGTTACTGAACTTCCCTTGGCGTGAGAAACCGCCTCGTCAATGTAAGACGGAAGAAAGGCTCCGGCGACAAGCGCGGCAGAACCTTTCAGGAAGAGCCGCCGCGATAAAAAGGGGAAAGGAATGGGCATCGCTACGTCCTTACTGTATTGAGTTGAGTGAGACCCCAATTCCTTAAAAGTAAGGTAGGAAGGAGTGCGACCTCCTCTTCCTACGGCTGTGATGATAGTGGAATTGGTGAAATGGTTGATGGAAAAAGCGATAATAACGTGAACCCCATCTTACAACGAATCGGGTAAAATTACAATAGGATATGCGT
>CBKYSX010000699.1:0-2973 GCA_966690745.1 uncultured Ardenticatenales bacterium | reverse complement strand
CAAAAAGGAGCAGACCCAGTAGAGCGGAGAGCGGAGAGAAGTATTTTTCTCTGCTCTCTACTCTCCATTCTCCTCTCTATGACGAACTCCGGTACGACCCGAATCACCCCGCCCGTTGAGGCGAAGTATGAGCGGCACATCACCCGGCGATGGGGCAACCGTTATCGTTGCACTACTTGCTATGCGCATGGCGTTGACCGTCCGCCTCATTCTATGTGCCATCATTGCGGGCGGTTGTTTTGCGAAGAATGTTCGCCACGCCTCCGCCCCCCCTGGTCATGGCTCTTCCAACATCAGGAATTGAGTGCATTACGGGCGCGGGGGGCGCGGCGGTGGCTGGGGGATGCGTGGTGGCAGGAAGCCGCCCACTGCCGGGAATGTGTCCATTACGTACCCCGTTACCCATCGTGGATTGTGTTAATGATTCTGCTCTCGGTGGGGGTGTTGGGGCTTCTAAACATTGCGGGGGCTTCGGTCAACACTATCACCTTTGTCCCTGCATTGCTCTTTGTGGCGGGGATGGGAATTGCCTTTGCGTGGCGCACCTTTGATGCGTCATCCCGCCAGCAACGCTTCTTCCCTGCCGATGGCGAACCACCGATTATTGAATTGGAAGAGCGAATTGAAGCTGATGCCACGCTGGACAACGGCAAATATATGGAAGTAATTCGGGACCGCTCTCCGCATGGGGTGGTTAGTGCGAAGGTTCGGATTACCGAAGAAGACCGGCGGCAATTGGAGCAATACGAACACCATCACCATCTATCGGAAGCGACCCTTTCCAATATTCCCGTCACGGCGGGGGCAGTGGTATTGGAAAATGTACAACGGGTTGTCCATAACGATATGCGCTGGAATGAGCGCGGCGACTGGCTGGTACATCCCGATTTGCCCGCATGGACGGGACAACGAAGCCGCCGGTGGCAACTCAAAGCCCCGCTCGCCCAATGGTCGGCATTATGGGTTCCGGGCAATCAAGAGTTAAAACAATTTGCATTCCCCTATCTGATTGATTGGTGGGTCTGGCGGCAACCGTTCAAAATGGCATTCCCCGTGCAAATTCGCGCCGCCTTCCCCGAACAGGGCGAACGGCGCACCGTTGTACTGGATGTGGCATTGGCAGGGTCGGTAGGGCATTTGAACAATCCTTTTATCCGCCAGATTGTCCTGCAACGGGGTGAAGGGTTGCCGCCCTTCCGTTTGCTTCCTGTACAGGGGCAGAAAATGGAAGGGGATTCACCCGACCGGGTAGCGGTTCAAGACCTAAAACTGAATGAGCAACGGGTAGGAACGATCCAACTCCAATTTGAAGAGCCGTTGGATGTTAGCCGCCCCGTGTGGCTGAACGGGATTGCGATTATGGGCGCGGTGGGTGGAACCCTTTCCCAGATGAAAATTGCGGGTTATTACGATGCCTTTGGTCGCCTCAGCCGCCCCACGCGGCAGGAAGTACGGTGCATGGCGATCCTCAATTTTCGCTTGAATCTGGTAGCACTGCCCTACCAAACACGCACCTCGGCAGTCGAAAGCCTAACATTGACGGGGGTGAGTGCCGAACGGGATGATGAAATCGTCGAAGCATTGGCGCAGGAAACAGAAGTAGTCTACGCCAACGAACAGGTACAACCGATTCCATTAAATGCGCCCTATAAGGTCGCCTTGCCGCCCATTCGGGAAGTTATGGGGCGGTGGCGTGACAGCACCCTTGCTGTGCCGATGGTCTATCGGGTCAAAGTCACCCCGACCCATGCCGGAACGACGATTCAGATAGAAGTGGAACAATCGGACAATGGCGATGTCGCCCGCGCCGGTAGTCCCCAAAAAGCGGCACAGGCAGTACGGGATCAGATTCAGGGGATTGTAAAAAAAGCCGCGCCCGAGCCATCGCTCTTAGCAAAACTGCGACCCAAATAACGAGAAATGGGAAACGAGAAATTTTAGGTGAATCTCTTGTTTCTCATTTCTCATTTCTCGAATATGCCTAGCACCAAACCAACCCCATCCATCCACCCGGCACATACCCCGCTTGTCTGTGGCGAACATGGCGACCATACGGGTGAAGTGATTGGCTGTTGCCATATCTGCGGGTTAATGTTGTGCCGGGGTCATGCTCATTACTTACCACGCCGGAGCATGGGAGGATTGAAAGTGCTTCATCGTTTCGGAATGGTCGGAACGCAAGATGCGGTGCCGTTGGTCTGCGGCGATCATGCCCCTGCCTTTGCCGCCCGCCCCGGCGTACCGATTGTTTCTGCACCCCGCCCCGTTTTGGAATCGCCGGGGCGCAAGGCGGGCTGGTGGTCGCGGATTACCTCTTTCTTTCGTCGCTCCCCGCGCACCCGGCGCGAACCACCCCCGGCACAATCGCGGCGCGGGTGACTTCATGTTACTTCTTCGTCTGTTGACGCAAGAAGAACGTTAACGCGATGATCACTGCCCCCACTGCCACACCGTAGCCCAGTAAATCCCGTTCACCATCCCAGGTAACGACCTGCCCTAAAAACAAAACGCCCATTACAACAATCACCACACTGGTAAGTTTGTTCTTCAAATCATCCAGTGTCCGTATCTCCAACCATTGCGGAACCTGAATGGAATTGTCAATAAACAGTTCATATAATCCCAATGCAATAATATAAAAAACGGTGGCGAGTAAAAACAAGTCCACAATTTCAATATAGGTGAGTGCCAGCGTTTTTGCACCCTTGCTGGAAAAGGTGCCTTCCGCAAAGGCGGTGATCGTCACGGTCACTAATTCCGCCGCCCCATAAATCATTAATATCACGGCGGCAATCAACGACCCCACTACGGCAATGCCAATCAGATAACGACTGAGGGAGAAAAGACGCGAAATCATAGGTAGGTAGTAATGGGTAGGAGGGTAGGGAAATGTTACAGAATGTCTATTGTAGAAATAACAAGGGGTTTGGCGAATCAAAGTCAAACAGATACAAAGAACTTGATTTCTTTTCC
>CBKYSX010000698.1:0-2976 GCA_966690745.1 uncultured Ardenticatenales bacterium | reverse complement strand
ATTGCCTTGCACCACGCCCCCGGTTACAAAAGCATTGCCCGGTCCGGTGATGTGTAATCCACCTCCGTTGCCGGGGTTGCTTCCGGTCTGATTATTTATCAAGGTCACGTTGTTTAGCTCAACTGTATTTCCGCCGAAGCCACTTTCTGAAGGGGGAGGGGTTGCGTTATCTTCAATACCACCCCCGGCACGGCTGGCACTATTTCCTTCAATCGTACCGCCGTTCACGACCAGGGTTCCGCCCGTATTGTTGAAGATACCCCCACCGCTACCGCTTGTACCGGGCGCGGTATTGTCCGTGATCTGGCTGTTTACCACGGTCAACATGCCACCATTGTTGAACAATCCGCCCCCGCCATCATCGGCGGCGGGTCCATTGGCGGTATTGTTTGCAATAATACTTTCGGTGACGGTCATCATCCCGCTACCGTTCCACAACCCGCCGCCTTCTTGCGCGGCGGTATTGCTGGTGACGGTAGTAAACGCAATGTCAGCATCGCCCGCCCCGGTAATATGCAGTGCGCCGCCATTGCTGGGCATTGCCCCCGTGCTGTTGGCGGTAAAGGTCGAACTGATGATAGTGGTGGAACTTCCGGCGATGGCTTCGATCCCACCCCCGGCGCGGGCGGCACTGTTCTCTTCAAAGGTGCTGTTGGTAATTGCCAACGAACCACTGTTGAAGATACCGCCACCGCTACCACTGGTCACAACTGCGGTATTGCCAACCAACAGCGTGTCGGAAAGGGTCGCCGTGCCGCTATTAAAGAGTGCGCCGCCCCCTTCTGTCGTCGCCCCGCCGGTGGCTTCGTTCTCCAGCAATTCAACAGAAAGCAAATTCAGCGTTCCCGCGTTTTGGATGGCTCCGCCCGTGGTTGCACTTCCTTCGCGCAGGGTAAGATTTTCCATGGTTACCGATGTATCTGCGGCAATTGTAAAGAGTTGAGTATCCCCGTTACCATCAATGATGGTATTCGCAATTCCATTCCCGTTCATCGTTAGATCGTCCGTAATGGCGTAGGGAGTGTCCGGCGTGAAGGGGAATAGGTTGAGTAGGGGGTCAATTTCGATAATATCTGCCCCTGTTAAGGCGTTGGATTCTTCAATGGCGGCACGGAGGGTACAAAAGCCCAGCCCTGTACCGCAATCGCCGTCGCCGGGATTGCTATCGCCTTCCTCGGTACCAAAATTGACCGTGAATGTGGCGTTGGGTGCCGCTTCGGTAGGGCGTACCGCGACCACAAGCAAAAGTAGGCTCATGGCGAAGGTAATCGCTCCGATAGCGGTATATCGAAGGTGGTTGGATGTCATTGTGTTTGCGCTCCTTATGAATATGTTGAGGGGGATGCGTGACGGTGAGTCGCCCTTGTGTCTGACGAAGGGGGGGCGCAATCGGACGTACCGAATATTTGAGAGGGGAGAGCAGAGAGGCAGAGGGGGGGAAACAGCACAACGTAACTACGGAAAGTACAAAGTGTAAAAGTGGGGAGACCCATGCCGGGTTATACGTTTAGCATAAAAAAACAAGGGTGCGCTGGAATAGCGCACCCTTGTTTGAGGGGCAGACAAATACTACCGACAGTTATTTAACGCGACGGTTACGAAGCAGTACAACCGTTGCACCCATCAGGGCAATCCCGGCAAGGGCGAAGGCGGCATAGGGGGTTGCATTGCTTGTCGTGAAGGTGCTAACCGTTACGGCTGTCGGCGTGGCAGGGAAGGTGGCCGAAACCGGACCGTGCATTTCCGTTGCACCCGCAACATCTACCGTTTCCAGCCAGTAATAATAGGTGGTCGGTTCACTGACCGTTGCATCCATCCATTCATACATTGCGCCGCCACCCCCCGGCACCTGGCTCGGAATCATTTCGCTGTTCAAGCGGGTGCGTTCACCATAGGGCGATGTCGAACGATAAAGATTGAAGCCGAGGTTATCGGTTTCGCTGGCGGTTTCCCACGCAACCATGACATCATTCGTGCGCGGTGTTGCTTCGAAAGATGCCAACGTTACCGCAAGCGGCGGACATTCAATCTCCAGATCAATGCGACGATTGGCGACGGCGGCAGTGCGATTGCCGGTGACATTAGTGTGAGGATTCAGGTTGTTGTAATCACCAACAGGTAGTGGGGCTGAAGCTTCCCATCCGGCGGCAAAACTACCTGATAATCCAATCCATTGGAAGTCAGGCGCAATCCCGTTATCGCCGGAATTTCCGTTGACCAACACAGTGCTATTGCCTAATTTAATGAATGCCTCTGCACCTGTTGCTACGATTTGGTATCCCGGTTCCGGCAAAACTAACGCATACAAAACGTTGGTCGGGCAGTGGTACCGAACGTAGATTTTTGCCAATACGGCATTATCCGGGTTCCCTGCCTCATACATATCGGCGTAGAAATCCGTAGCAAGGTTCCATTCGCTGGCATCACCATCCACATTGGCACTGGCGTATACGGGAAAAGGTGCGACCGCCTGGGCAGTAGTGGGGAGTAGGAGGGCGGCGATGAGTAAAACGAGCGCGACCCAACCGCGCATCGCTTTAAAGGGGGAATGAGTACCCATGATGTCCTCCTTAAGGACTAGAGTAGTATTAAGGTCTTCAAATTCCGAGTACTTTAGACCTGTAGTGTTAGGGTACTTAAGTACTATTGTAGCAACAGTATACCATAACGGAAAAGATTTTGCAACTCCCTTTTAAAAGAACGTTAATAAGAATATTTGCAGTTAGGTAGTTTCTATCAATAAAAAAAGCTCTCTGCTTCATAAAGCTGAGAGCTTTTTCGATAATAGGGTTATAAGTAGGCTATTTTTATCTCGCCATCACCTTCTTATACAGTGCAAAGGTTTGCTCTGCCGCTTGCCCCCATGAAAACTTTCGTGCATGTATCGGTCCCCGATGTTGCAAATCGCGGCGCAGACTATCATCCCCTAACGCGCGACGTAACGCCTCTGTTATAGCAGTGGTGTCCGGAGGCGTA
>CBKYSX010000697.1:0-2980 GCA_966690745.1 uncultured Ardenticatenales bacterium | reverse complement strand
CGGGATATGGCTTTGGCATGGAACCGCGTGGATAAACGGGCAGATGTATGGCGTGACGGATGCTTGCCCTGCCGTAAAGACGGGACGCAGGACGCAAGACGCAGAAAACGACCCACAGCGCAACGCAGGGACGCAAAGGAGCAAGGACGCAGAGGGATTTTTTGTAGGGGCGGGGCAGGGCATGAAGGGCTTCCCACCATGCACCCGTTGACCCGCCCTGCCGTACGGATGGGACGCAGAAAACGACAACCCACCCCCTAACCCCCTCCCAAGAGGGGGAACCCGCCCCGGCACGATTCTCACAATGAACCCTGTGACCCGCCCACCCTTAGGGACAGGAACCGGTACGGATGTAGGGGCGACAGCATCCACCCGATT
This sequence comes from uncultured Ardenticatenales bacterium, assembly GCA_966690745.1. GTDB lineage: Bacteria > Chloroflexota > Anaerolineae > Ardenticatenales > Ardenticatenaceae > CBKYSX01. Next base: position 2,602 of record CBKYSX010000697.1, on the reverse strand, counting down.
TTGTTGCGGGATATGGTTATGGCATGGAACCCGTTCCATGAACGGGCGAACGTGCGGCATCACGGATGCTTCGCCCTGCCGTAAAGACGGGACGCACACGGGTTTTGGGGTAGGGGCGGGTCACATTCCCCCTGCGACTTCCAAAATGCAACTTATGACCCGCCCGATTCCTATCCATGAATACAACATTTTGCGCGTGACCGTGTATTGATATGACATCAGGGCGGGTCACAGGTTCCATACCGATTGCCCCATAGGGTGTGACCCGCCCCTACAAAAAATACCCCTGCGTCTTTGCTCCTTTGCGCCCTTGCGTTGCTGTGCGCCGTTTCCTGCGTCCCGCGTCTGGTCCATACGGCAGGGCGAAGCATCCGTCACGCCATATACCCACCCTTCTACAAAATCGGTTTCATTCCATAGAAACGCCCCGTCACCATCACGGGCGGATGCTGTCGCCCCTACACGCCCCAACACCCTCACTTACCGAAATACCCAAACAACGCTATAGTCCCCTTCTTAATACCCAATTCTCAATACCCCCTCCTCCCTCATGCGCCTCTCCCATATCGCCGCCCTGTCCCGCAACCGCGTCATCGCCGCCAACAACGACATCCCCTGGCACATCCCCAAAGATGCCCGCTGGTTCCACCAAAAAACCATCGGACATCCCGTGCTGATGGGGCGCAAAACCTATGATTCGATGGGCAATGCCCTGAAAGGGCGCACCAACATCGTCGTCACGCGCAACCCCGATATTGCCCTGCCCGATGCCATTGTCGTATCAACGATTGAAGCCGGAATCGAACAGGCGCATGGCACAGACGGGGACAACGAACTGTTCATCATTGGCGGCGAAACCATCTACCGCCAGACGCTGGACATCGCCGACCGGCTCTATCTCACCCACATCGCCATTGAGATTGAAGGGGACACCTTCTACCCCGACTTTGAGGAAAAGGACTGGGAGATCATTTTCCGCGAAGCCCACCCCGCCACCGAATCCGTCCCCTACGCCTTCGAATTTGTCATTTACCAACGAAAACCTGCCCCCGCCTCCGTTTAATCCAATGAGAATCTTTGCTTCATGTGTTCCCCCTCTCCGTATCGGAGAGGGGGCTAGGGGGTGAGGTTGCCGGGGCGGGTTCCCCCTCTTGGGAAGGGCTAGGGGGTGAGGTTGTCGGAGTAGGTTCCCCCTCTTGGGAGGGGGTTAGGGGGTGGGTTGCCGTTTTCCCGTTTCTCATTTCTCATTTCTCCTTTCCCGCGTCGTGCGTCCCGTCTTTACGGCGGGCGGGTCAACGGGTGCATGTTGGATCGCCCTTCATGCCCTGACCCGCCCCTACCATAAAGACCCTCTGCGGCGTTGCGTTACGCCGTGCGCCGTTTTCTGCGTCCTGCGTCCTGCGTCCCGTCCGTACGGCAGGGCGAAGCATCCGTCACGCCTCACGTTCGCCCGTTCATGGGATGGGTTCCATTCCATAACCATATCCCGTAACAAATTCGGGCGGATGCTGTCGCCCCTACATCCCTTTCTGCAAGGGGGACGGGGGGTGAGGTCGCCGTTTTCTCAATACTCAATACCCGATGCTCCCTCCCGCCGCCCTTGACAGAACCCCCACTCTCGCTTTACAGTGAAGCCGTCCCTCGACGCTATCGGACGATGTGCTTTATACGCTGTTCATCCCCACCATTATTAATTTGCACGAAAGGGTCTCCGTTCGCTATGTTCCGTTTCCGCATCCGGCTCGTACTGCTGGTACTTGCCTTTGGTTTTGTAGGGTTATCCACCATCGTTGGTCAGGCACAAGAGCCGCCCGACCCCACACCCTTACCCCGCACCAATGGCTATACGAACCTGACCGATGTTCCCGCCTCTGCCATGCCACCCGCCGCCCCCCCATCGGAAATCGCCGCACCGCGCACCACCGTTTCCGGCGGACCCACCGTCTATACCGACCGCAACGCCTTTGTAGTGGCGTACCCCGATCTGACCTTAGAAGATTTTGAGACCAATGGCTGTAGCGGAGTCGTGGGCTTTCCCGCGCCGTTAAATGCCTACACCACCACCCTCTGTTACCATCGCGGGCAAATCCATACCGGCATCGAACTGCGGGATTTCCCGTTGAATGCAGACGGCGGCTCCGCCGACGGGTTGGTCTTTGTCGAAGGCGGCACCAACGGGGTCAGCAGTGATGTCGTGCTTGCCAATACCTTTACCAACTCGTTTGAACTCTATCTGACCCCCACCGTCACCGCATTGGGGTTGGATATGGTCAGTCTGTCGGGTGCTACCCCGCTACGGGTGCGGGCTTATGGCACGGATGCCAGCCTGATTTATGAAACCACCTTCCCGGCTGTCGGTCCGGCGGGCGCATTTATCGGGTTTTACGACCCCGCCGGAATTCGCCGTATCGAACTATTCGCCAATAACGGCGGCTTGGGCGATGGCGCGGAAGGACTGACGGGGGTTCTGTTCGGTTCCCCCGGAACGGATATTACGCTGGCAACCACGGTTGGCACTGACCCCAACAGTTGCGCCGCCACCGATTCCGTCAATGTCCCCCCCGGCACGAATGTCACCTATTGCTACACCGTCACGAATAAT
>CBKYSX010000696.1:0-2981 GCA_966690745.1 uncultured Ardenticatenales bacterium | reverse complement strand
CTTTACTTTACTCTCTTGAAAAAGGATGGAGGCGTAGAGGTCGGGTTCCTATTTATGCAATATGCACTTACGTCAGTCAGTTGCGCTTTATACAGCATCTCACCCTAATTCAGGAGGCTATCAATGGCTAGTGGTTCCGGTCGGGACAGTGATCCCCTAATTGGCTTTCAGTACCGAATTGAAGTTGCAGGCTCCGTCTCGGTTACAGGCTATTTTACCGAAGTTTCGGGCATTGGTTCCGAACACGAAATTATTGAACATAAAGTGGTGACGGATGACGGGCACGAAGTTGTCCAAAAAATTCCGGGTCGCATGAAATGGCAGGATGTCACCCTCAAACGAGGTATCACCCACGACATCGCTCTGTGGGATTGGCGCAAAGCAGTGGAGCTCGGCAATATGAAAGATGCCCGCGCCAACTGCTCCATTGTTATGATGGACCGTAACTATGCTGACATTGCACGGTGGGATTTTGTGAACGCATGGCCCTCAAAAGTCACCGGTCCTTCGGTCAAATCGGACAGCAACGAATTTGGGGTCGAAGAGATGACGATTGTCCACGAAGGCATGATCCGCGCCAGCTAATCCGCTTTCTAAGGGAGTGAAGAAATAAGAGCGAAGGGTGAAGAATTTAAGGGTTCTTTACTCTTCACTCTTCGCTCTTACCTCCGTAACTTCTATGAATGGATTACAGACCGAGTTTGAATTTACCCTGCCAAAAGGGTATGTAGACCGTGATGGTACGTTGCATCGTCAAGGTGTCATGCGGTTGGCTACGGCACTGGACGAAATCACCCCGATGCGTGATTTGCGGGTAAAAAGCAATCCTGCCTATCTGGTCATTATTTTGTTGTCACGTGTGATTACCCGCCTGGGTGGAATCGTTGCTATCAATACACAGGTCATCGAAAATCTCTATGCGGCAGATTTGGCATATTTGCAAGCCTTCTATCGCCAGATTAACGAAGCCGGGTCCAGTGTTATCACCGTAACCTGCCCGAATTGCAACACGGACATCGAAGTGGACTTGGCAACGTTGGGGGGATTGTAGGCTACCCCCTTGACCGTCTGCACGAGGAGGTAGCCTATATAGCATACTATCTCCACTGGTCGCGGGAAGATGTATTAACGATGGAGCATCCCGAACGCCATCGGTGGATTAAAGAAGTCGCATCTATTAACCGCAGACTCAACCGGGGGGAACCCTAACCATGGCTTCGCCTGTTTTAGAGGCACTTACCATTCTTCATCAACGTAGAGTTGCCCGACAGCAAGGTGCGCTATCAGAAGTAAACAATGCACTAGCAGACACATGGTTAGACCCAAATCATCCTCTCACCTCGGAGGAAGTCCGTCAGCTGGCTGAAACGATCTATGACCTGCTCCGCCACGAACTTCGTATCGAGCGAGAACGCCATCGCGGTTTCTAAATAACAACCGCAGAAACGTAGGTTTGCCATGACCCTCGGAGTCGAATTTCGCTACGGAATTGAGATTAGCGGAATTATTGAAGGCTATTTTTTAGAATGTAACGGGCTGGAACTCTCACGGGATCCCTATCCATACGAAGAAGGGGGAGTCAACAATTTTATTCATCAACTGCCCAATCGTGCCAAACAGGGCAAAATCACCTTAAAGCGCGGGGTCACCACCTCCAAAGAATTATGGAACTGGTTTCAAGAAGGGCTGTATGATGGCAAAGTGAATATGCTGAATATGTCTATCACCTTGTACGATAGTGAACACAATACCCTGCAACGGTGGAATTTGCTCCGTGCCTATCCGATTCGCTGGGCAGGACCAACGTTCAAGAGTGATAGTTCGCAATTGACAGTGGAAACATTGGAATTGGCTTGTCATGGGATTGAGTTGGCGCAATCCTAGCAAAAGGATCATCGGGAATGGCTGACGCGCCGGATCGGAAAAATCAAGCAACATTGCTTAATACTCTTGCACAAAGGGTTATCGGGCGTTTTCAACAGACCCCGATGAATAGCATGGTGCAACGGGCAATACAACCTTCACGTTCGGAGGAAACCAGCCCGTTAAACCGTGCCACCGCTACAGCAGGGTTTGTTCAGCGCGTCACCAGCAAGACACATGCATTGGTATGGAAACCACGCGCCACGACCAAGCAGGAGGCAATAGAGGGGTTTACCGATACTCTCATTCAACGTTTCCCCGATTTTTCCGCTAAATATATCGTCCGTTCTGCGGATAACAATTCCACCGAAACTCCGATGCAAATGGTGTATCCAGGGGAACCACCGCAACCGAATATCCCGGAAGAATCCTCACTGCCACCCTCATTTTCTGATGTTCCTACATCATCATCAAATTCGACATTTGATGTCAATAGCTTGCCGTCCATTCCGGCAGAAATTGTGGCACGTCATAAAGCCGAAGCACAACAACGCGCCGCTTCCTCGGGAACTAAAGGGTCGGGTGTTAAATCACCTCGCGCAATCCAACGTCAGAGTGCATCCAATGAGCCTCAGTTGGTACGTCCTCGCTCGAAAGTAGATTATATTGGAAGCAAACCTGCTTCAGGGGCAATATCGCCTATCTCCACAACGCCTACACCACCTGTACCTGAATCTACAGTGACGAATGCACCTGTATTACCACTTCAGGCAAAAGCGGATGAATCTGTTATTCAAGAAACAACACCGCTTGAAGAACCAAAATGGCGTACCCGTCCCCGTGCCGGGTTCCAAAGTTTGCCTACGAAAGCCAGCGCACAGGAAAGCAGTTCGGCGGTTCCATTTGCACCTATACAGGTAGACACGCCCCTTCAGGCAAAAACCAACGAAGCACCGGAAACCCCGGCAGACATAACACCCACAACAGCAACATCGAGTGAGCCAAGCAGTGAATCTGCGCCCTATAAGAATGAAAATACCGGGGATGATGCCTCACCGACGGAGAGTGATTCGCCGCCGGATCAACCGCCCCCTCCATCACCACCTTCATTCCCATCC
>CBKYSX010000695.1:0-2981 GCA_966690745.1 uncultured Ardenticatenales bacterium | reverse complement strand
ATACACCCCATCCCATTCGCCCCACACAGAGCCTTTCCCAACCACTTGAAAATTAACCCGCACATTTTCAGCACTGCTTATGGTTTGGATATAAACGGGAATAACACCGGTTCCGCTTATGGCGCGGTCGGAACCGACCACGCCTGCAATTGTGCCGACCCGTTCATATTCCCCATGCGTAGGGAGTTCTGTTGTGCTTGTAGCAGGTCCTTCCCCGAACAGATAGAGACGTGTATTGCCGTACCACTCATTCCAGACAGGGAGTCCCTGCTCTGCTAAAGTGATGGCAACTTGCTCTTCAAAAATCCGCCCTTTCACCTGATAGGCAGGGAGCCAGAGGCGAGGGTATTGTTGAAGGAGCGTATCAATGCCCTGCGACAAAGCAATGGAATCTTCCGCCCATGTCACATCAAGGGCAACTGCTTCAGGTTCCGCATCGGGCAGATAGGCGCGAAGATAACCGATTTGCCATTCGTAAATCGCCAACCAGCCATCATCAGGACCTTGCAGGGCATCCACATCTGCCAGCAGGGGGCGGTAATCTTCGCCGGGGTAGCGTGGGACCGTGTAAAAATCGCTCAACGCTATGACACTGATAACAATCATTCCAACCACGACCGACACACCCGCCCCACGAAATCTTTGCCCCAGATATGCGATTCCCGATGCCGCCAACATCAAAAAGAAGGGTAGTACAAAAAGCAGTTGCCGTTCGATTCTCGCGTCCGTGAAGGGCGCGAACAGCCCCACCCCAAAAATTCCCAGTGTCGGAATCAGCCAGAGCAGAAGGGTGTAAATAACAGATTGAGTGCTTCGTTGGAGTCGGGCGTAATAGAGGCTAACTCCAATCAACACCAGATAGACTATCGCCACCCACCCCAACGCAGTCATGGGGACTGATAGATGACCAACGCTCCATGCCGCCAGATGGCGCGGCAAAAATTCAAGCGGAGTCATGGGGGTATCGGCTTCTACCACCAATTTGCCCCCGACATAATTAATGAGACGGGGCAGAGCATAAAGTAGCCAGGGCATATAGCCCAGAACTGCTGTTCCTAGTGCCATAAGTGGACCGCGCCAACCATACCGTTTATGGCGTAGTTCCCATAATACTAATAAACCAATCGCCACCCCTAAAAAAACAAAATAGTATTGGGTCAACAATCCGCCCAGCACTGCGATACCCAATATGATCCATTTGCGCCGCCGCCACGCGATAACGGCAATAAGGCTCAGCACGACCATTAGGGCGTACATACGGACTTCTTGCGAGTAGTAGATGTGAAACGGGGAGAGGGTGAGCAGAAGGGCAGTAAGCCATGCGGTGCGGTTGCCGAAAAAATCATATGCTACGCGCCACACCAACGGAATCGCCAGCACCCCCAACAACACACTCAGCCAGCGGGATTGCAATGCACCCACCCCGACGAGTTGATACCAGCCTTGCAAAAGCAGATAGTAAATCGGAGGGTGAATATCCAGTGAAGTGAGTTCTAGTAAACGGGGAGTACTTTCCGTTGCAAAATAAACCGAAAAGCCTTCATCCCACCAGAGCGGTTGCAATTCCAACCCCAATAGACGTACCCCCAACCCAATCAAGAGCAAAACTGCCATCCATACAATACGCTGTTTTTTCATAAGGAGTGGGGTTGTCGCACGGGGTTCCGATGGGTAGAGTTGCATTCGCAAAAGAGAGAAGGGATAAGAGGGAAGCGCGAAAGATCGTGTTGAAATGCTTCGCTCTTCTCTCTTTACCCTCTTTCCCAACATGCTACACAGAACCCATTCTAACCCAAAATGACCCACTCCATTGCGATTGTCCATCTGTTCGCCTGTTTCGCCATGACAGGGCTGATTTGGCTGATTCAACTCGTCCAATACCCCATCTTCGCCTACATCGCCCCCGACAAATTCGCAGAAGCACATGCAATGCACTCCAACAATATCACACTGATTGTTTTTCCTTTGATGGGAATAGAGTTGCTAACCGCTTTTTATCTGGTAGCGGCGGGGGATGCACCCGGTAATCGGCTATGGATGATACTAAATCTGCTGGGGGTGTTAGCGTTATGGGCAAGTACAGCGATTTTATATGTACCTCTACACAATATATTAACAATTAGGGGCTATAACCTTGAGGTGATCCAGAGATTGGTGTTCCTCAATTGGATTCGCACTCTATTATGGTCGGTTCGGACGGCGGGATGGTTGCTATGGCTACTGGTAAAATGAGTTTTTGATTTCCTGTGGCATAATGACTTGATGATGGCGATAACCATTCTTAACCCCTCACTCATCAGGTTATGATAATCTCTGTAGAGGCGGCACGGACAACAATTCTCGCCCGTTGTCCCCGATTGGAGCCGGAATCTGTTTCGCTCTGGAATGCTCTCAACCGTTCTTTAGCCGACGATATTGTTGCCCCGCACGACGTACCTCCCTTTCGCAATAGCGCAATGGATGGGTATGCGGTAAGAGCAATGGATGTTATCCCGGCAACGCCCACTCGCCCCGTTCAATTAGAAGTCGTCGGGGAAGTTAGTGCAGGTGCGGTTCCATCTATAGCTGTAGAGAGTGGACAAGCAGTACGGATTATGACCGGCGCACCTCTGCCCGACGGGGCAGATGCGGTCGTCCGCTTTGAAGATTCAAGCGAGGGATGGCATCCTTCGGAACGCCCCCCTGCCACCTATGTGGCGATTGTGCAACCTGTGTCGCAATGGGAACATGTACGCCATGCCGGGGAAGATATGCAGGAGGGGCGCACGGTACTTACAGCCGGAACGGTGTTAAAACCCGCCCATGTAGGGGTATTGGCAACATTGGGGTTTGGTTCGGTGAAGGTTATTCGCCGTCCCAGGGTGGCATTATTAGCCACTGGAGATGAGTTGGTTCCCGCCGATGCACCGCTCACACCGGGGAAAATTCGGAACGCCAACGAATACACCACCGCCGCCCTCGTTAACGAGGCAGGAGGGGTA
>CBKYSX010000694.1:0-2986 GCA_966690745.1 uncultured Ardenticatenales bacterium | reverse complement strand
CCTTGTGTATCGAATCCAACGACCCCGATGAGGAACTCGTCACCGTGCCCGTCACGTTGAACGTTGGTCCCCCCACCGCGATTGACCTCAGCACCTTCACCGCGCCCGTCTCCGGTTTCAACCCGGCGGACCTCGCCGCGGCGGGGCTGTTGCTCCTTGCCGGTGCCGTCCTCATCTTCCGCCGTAAATAAGCCGTCAGTCGTTTCATTCCGTACCTAAAAAGGGCGGGCGTGGAATCCCACGCCCGCCCTTTTTCTATCTGTTGGAAGCCATCCTTTTTTTGTCTATTGAACGATTTGTCCGCAAAATGGGGCAACCCCAAACGCTCCTTAAAGAACGGCAATGTTACAACGAACCCTCGCCCCCCATTGGTCTTCCATTATAGGTTTATGGGTATTGCTCTTTTTATTTCCGTCCACGCTGGCAATGGCAGTTCATTCCCCGCACGGGATACTCCCGGCGATGGGGATTACCATTTATGATGACCGGATGGCATTTGTGACGGATGCACCGGGATTACCGGTTGAAGATTGGGAGGCGGGACATGTGCTACCGGGGCAGGCAACGTACTGTGTCCCCCCTGTTTCAAGCCAGAGCAACGACAACTGTTTTCTACCGGGGCAGGTGCTAAAAGGGTTTTCGTATGAAGATGACCCGTTAGGCGGTAGTAAATTAAGCGTAGGGTTGGGGGGACCGGGGCTTTTTGATCTGCCCTCTAAATATCTCTTTACCAATTTTCCCACCGATAGCACGATCCTCAGATTTGCGCCTGCCGTGAACGCGGTAGGTTTAGACCTTTCCGGAAACTCCGCCTTTGATACGGTTGCGATTACACTATTTGATACCGATGGCGGTATTATTACCACCGATACGACTGAAACGGGTGATATTGGCACATGGACATTCTGGGGAGTGATTAGTCCTGTACCCATTGCACGCATAGACTTTACCGCAACAAGTGCCGAATTTACCGATAATATCACCTTTGGTATGGTGATGTTTCCTGCTACGGCTACACCAACATCAACCATCACACCCGATAACGCAACATCCACACCCACGCAGGCTCCTGCAACAGGTACGCCTACGTCAACCTTCACGCCCACTCCCACCGCAACGCCTTCAACGGCAACTGCCAGCCCGACGCTTACGGTTACGACCACCATTACCCCAATTATTTATTACTTACCGGTCGTAAGGCGACGCTAACGGGGCAGTTCTACCGCTCCTCACCTTTTTTACAGATTCGATTTATACTATGCGCTATCCCCCCTGCCTCATTGTCATTACACACAAAGGGGATGGTTATGCGAATCGGCTGGTGGTTCCTGTCGGCATTGATGATCGTGACGGCTCTTTTGATGGCGGCTTTTAAGACCGATGCCGCCTCCTCCGCCTCTGCTCCGGTGGGCGGTTCAAATGTACACTTCACCCTCGGCGATGATCTTTCTAATTACCACTTTAGTAATACCGGCACTGATACCGATACCATTGCGTATCTTCCGCCTTCGTCGCTAGGCAAGCTTTTCATTACCCACAGCTCCTCTCAAAATATCGTTACCGGCAATTCCGTTTCCTGTAACAACAAAACGACAGGCTTTCACACGCTCAATTCCTACTACCGCGTTTTTGATCTGGTGGGTCAGTTCGGGATTACGGAGGCGATTGAGGTGGATGAAATTTCCTTTGCGGTGGAACAGGCAGTGGGCAACGGCGGCACTCAGCCCGCCATTGTACGGCTCCATACCCTTTCCGGTGCCTTTATTCTGGCGAATCTCACCCAACGGGGTAGCGAAAGTATTTCGATTCCCAACAGTGCCACAGGCACTATTGTCACGGTTACGTTCGACCCCGAAGTCACGATTCCCGCCGGAAGTATCCTGGTTGCGGAATTGTATACGCCGGATGGAACAACGGCGGGGCACACCTTTTTTATCGGCTCCAATGCCCTGCCCGAAACCGATTTTTCTTACATTCGTGCCCCTGCCTGCCAGATTTCCCAGCCCACCACGACCGGGACCATCGGGTATCCCAATATGCATATCGTGATGAATGTCTCCGCCGGGTTGATAGTAGCGACTCCCACTAATACGCCCGTTCCCCCATCAGTGACCCCAGCCCCGCCAACACCCACTGCGCCCCCGCCCACTGAAACGGCTATCCCTGCCACCAATACACCCGTCCCGCCAACGATGACTTCGGAACCGTCCACTGCTACGCCCACCGGACCCACGCCGACCCTCCCACCGCCCACAGCCACATCGCCTGCCGGTCCAACCCTTACCCCAACCGCAACAGCAGAGGGAACGGTGACACCGCCGTCTTTTGCCATCTATTTGCCATTGGCGCGGCGGCGATAAAGGGGTTTTGAGCCAATAGAAGTTATCTGAACCAAGTAACTCCAAAGCCAAAATAAAACGGGGAGTGCATGTGCACTCCCCGTTTGGGTTTCTGATTGAGATGAGATTAAGATCGAGGACTGGGGAAGCGTAAAGCAACGACAATGCCCATTGCGGCGATACCTATGAGGGTGATGCCCGGTAGCCATCCCCACGAATTATTTTCGGAGGCAACCATCATAGAGGCAACGGTAACCGCAGTGGGGTTCAGATCAATGACCGTAGGACCATAGCGCAGGGTTTGCCCGTTGGTTCCGACGGCATCCAAATAGTAATAATAGACATTCCCCACCCGCGCACTTTGATCTACAAACTCGTACCGTGCGCCACCACCATTGGGCGCTTGGGTAGGAATTAATGCTGTAAGCAAAGTAAGAGGACCGTTGGCACTGGCGGCGCGATAGACGCGAAAGCCCGAGGTGTTTTGTTCGTTGAGGGTTGCCCACACGACACGCACACCGTTGGCATCGGGCACAGCTTCGAAATAGTCAAGCGTTACCGCTACGCCCATGGGGGCGATGGGTGGTTCCGCCGCAAGGCTTTGCCCGATGGTGAGGGAAAAGGCTATGAGGCACAGAAAAATGATA
>CBKYSX010000693.1:0-3001 GCA_966690745.1 uncultured Ardenticatenales bacterium | reverse complement strand
AGAATTTTTCGTAGGGGCGGGTCACATTGTCAAGGTAATTCCCAAAATGGAATGTGTGACCCGCCCTAATTCCAACCATGCCATCATGATTTTGCGCGTGGAACTGTACGGACGCGACCACAAGGGCGGGTCATAGGTTCCATGCCATACCTTCTATAAGGTGTGACCCGCCCCTACAAAAAAATCCTCGGTGTTTCCGTTCCTCCGTGTTACGCCGTTTCTGCGTCCTGCGTCTTGCGTCCCGTCTGTACGGCAGGGCGAAGCATCCGTCATGCCATACGCCCGTCCGTTTATACCATCGGTTCCATTCCACAATTCCATCACGTAACAAAACAGGGCGGATGCTATCGCCCCTACAATTCATCTGTTCTCTCATCCTTCACCACCGTCACCTCCACCCACCCCCGCACACTGTTAATCAACCATACCCGCTCTGCGCGTTCCAAATCTTCTATCCGCAACACCCGTTCCTGAATCTCGCCCTGTTCTAATAGGTCAGCGCGGAACGTGCCGGGGAGCAACCCCGACGACATGGGCGGGGTGTACCGTTGCCCCTCTAATTCCAACACCACATTCCCTATCGTAAATTCCATCAATTCGCCCGCCTCATTCCACAACAACACATCCCATGCGTCAGTGTGGGCGGCGCGTGCCTGTTCGTAGAGGGTGCGATGAGTGGTTTTGTGGTAGAGAAAGCGGTTGTGGTGGAAGGTGGGCGTGGCGTGGAGAACGGCAGGACGCAGGACGCGGGACGCGGGAACCTCACCCCCCTGCCCCCTCTCCATGATGGAGAGGGGGTAAACGGAAACCTCTTGTCCTACCCCCTCCGGGGTCGGAGAGAACGGGGTATCCAGCGGGGTGGATTCGGTGCGGATGGTGCCATCTTTGGAGAGCAATATACGGACGCGGTAGGCATCCGTTTCGGGGTGGGTTTCCAACGGCGGGCGGGTCAACGGGTTCATTTCGGAAGGTATGGGTTCGCTTGACCCGCCCCTACCATCCCTTTTGCCGTTCTCCGTGTCTCCGTTCCTCTGCACCTCTGTGTTATGCCGTTCGTCGTTGTCGTTTATGCGTCCTGCGTCCTGCGTCCTGCGTTTCTCCACCTCCAACCGTTCCCGCACCACCGCCTCATCCCAGGCAAAGCCAAAATAGGCGGCACTTTCCGCCAGCCGCGCCAGATGGCGTTCCAGCAGAAAATAATCCCCGTTTTCCAATCGCAGGGTTTCCAACAATTCAAAGTCCGGCGCCGTTGCCCCCAGCACTGCCGCCTTTGCCAACGCTTCGTCATATTCCGCCGCCGCCACCGAGTCCCACGTAATGCCGCCACCGACCCCGTATTCCGCCGTACCCGCCTCCATATCCAGCCAGACGGTGCGGATGGCGACATTAAACAATGCCTCTCCATCGGGGCAGACCACGCCAATCGCGCCGCAATAAACCTCGCGCGGGGTGGATTCCAATTCCTGCAACAGGCGCATGGTGCTGACTTTCGGCGCACCCGTTACCGAGCCGCAGGGAAACATGGCGGTGAACAATTCCTCTAACGTCAGGGCGGGGCGCGGCGTGGCGGTGACGGTACTGGTCATCTGAAAAACGGTGGGGTAGGTTTCGATTTCAAATAGACGCGGAACGCGCACCGTACCGAGTTGCGCCACACGGCTCAAATCGTTACGGAGCAAATCCACAATCATCACATTTTCCGCCCGATTTTTCTCCGAGGTCGCTAACCATTCCGCCAGTTCTCTATCTTCGGCGGTGGTGTAGCCGCGCCGCACCGTCCCTTTCATCGGTTTGGTGGTCAATTGCCCTTTCTGCCAATGGATAAACAGTTCGGGCGACACGGACAAAATCCGATACTGCCCGATGTTTAGATAAGCATTGTAGGAGGGCTGTTGCGCGACGCGGAGGCGGCGGAAAAAGGCGACATCCTCCCCCGCAAAGGTCGTGTGCAGACGCATGGTGTAATTCGCCTGATAGGTATCCCCCCGTGCAATTGCGGCATGAACCCGCGCAATAGCGTGGTCATAATCGGCGCGGGGGGTCATCGGCTCCCATGTCCCGAGCGTGTAGGGGTGGGTTACAGCTCCGGCGGATTGTTCCAACTCTCGCCGATGACCCGCCCCCGCCTCTACCGCCGACGGAGGAAGCAGACCAAACCAGACCAGCGGGAGGCGGGGATGGGCGTGGACCCGCAACGCCGGGTCGAAGGCGGGCGATGCCTCATACGACACATACCCTACCGCGTAATAGCCATCCCGCGCCGCGGCTTCCACCTCGCGCAGGGCGGGGCGCACCCCGTCCAACGTGTAGGCGGCAATCACCCGTTCCGGTGCACCCGCAAGGGTGAGGGTTGGTTGGTGGGGGCGGGGGAAATCAAGAAAGAGGAACATGGGGAGTAGAGGGTAATGGGTATTGAGAATTGAGTAAACGGCTTCCCCACCCTAAAGGAGGGGGCAAGTAAATACGGGATGGTGCGGAATGGAATCACCCATAGTCGGAGCTACGTGTATTGTGGCGTAGGGGTGGGTCACATTTCCACCGCTACTTCCAAAATGCGACTTGTGCCCCACCCCCTCTTGCAATATGAACCCCGCCACCGTAACCAAACCCCGAATGGTGGGCGGGTCATAAGTTCCATGCCATAGACCGCTTTGAAGATGTGACCCGCCCCTACCAGACAACGGATTTTTGAGGGATTGCATCAATATGGGTAATCCCCCTCACTCAAAGCGGGGCGGCACTCACAAACAACAGAGATTCTATCACAGATTTGGTCGGGTCGCGGGGCGCGGATTGGTGCTTTTGCCGCAGGGCAATTTCTGTCATGCTGGACTTGCCGCCGCAGGTTCCATCCCCAAACGGCGGGGATTGCACCAACGGCTACCGGTTCCGCCACCCCTTAACAGGGGTTCGGTGTACGAAAACAACTGCATTCTAATGGAACCCGTGATAACAGGTGGCGAGATGATAGCCCCATATGTAGGCGGGTGTCGTTCCCGCC
>CBKYSX010000692.1:0-3002 GCA_966690745.1 uncultured Ardenticatenales bacterium | reverse complement strand
CGGCGATTCGGCTGAACAACACCAACCGCTTCGGAGCCGCCTCCGTTACCTTCGGCTTTCCGGGGTGGGGTGGTGGCACAGTGCGATTCAACCCCGCCGAACTGCCGGGCTTTGCCCCCTACACCGACAATGGCGTGTTAGGAAGCCAAATACAGGTACTGCCGACCACCTTTTTTGGTGCATCACAGGAAAGTACGTGGCAAGTTACCTCGATTAACATTCCCGCCGATACTCGCGTCCGCTTCTATACCGATTGGCAACAATCGCTCGGAACGGGACCCCTGCTCACCTATTCCTTCGGCTTGATTCCTGCCAGTGCGTGGGAAGGCACGATGGGCAGTGCGCGGATTACGCTTAAGTTGCCCTTTGTGGTCAGCGAAGAAGCGATTGTTTCCGCCGCCCCCACCGATGGCGAAGATACCTATACCTTCTTAGGGGACACGATTGAATGGCTGTTGATTGACACCGAACCGTCGGTTAATCCTACCGTCACCGTGATTGCGCCCGATTTCTGGCGAGAGATTGAAAATACCCGTGCCGCCCGCGCCACCGACCCGCTTGGTGCCAATATCCGCCTTGCCGATTTATACGCGCAACTGGCGGCGGCGGGGGTGCCTTCCTATAGTTTGGAGGCGGAAGGGGCGTTGGAAGCCGCCCGCCGCGCCGCCCCCACCGACCCCGTTCCCCTGCAACGGCTTGCCATCCTTTACCGGCAACGCGCCGACCAAAACGGCGGCGACCTTGCTATTCTGGAACAATCGGTGACGGTCGCGGAAGAAGCATTAGCGGCTGGCTCCACCGATGCCGAAACTCGCTCCGCCCTCCTGCGCGATTTACAAATCCTTGCCGATGCGTGGGCAACACAAGACCCCCTGATTGCGCTGGATTTTCTGACCCGCGCTGAAACCGTAGCGGGGGGTAGTGACCCCGCCATTACGGAAAAGCGGCGGGCAATCGCCGAACAGTTGGCAGTTACAGCGTTACAGGAAGGCAACACCGCCTACGCGTTAGAACTCGCGACCGCGCAAGGCTTAGCCACCCAAACCCCACCTCTGCCCTATCTGGAAAGCGCCGCCCTGCATGTGCTGAACCGCGCCGCCGACCGCACCTATACCCTGACCGTGACAGGCGACCCTGCCGTGCTGGATGAAAAATTAGGTAGCCTGGCAACGCGCCTCACCACGGCTGGTTTCCCCGCGACATGGGATGCCGCCACTGCCACTTTCTCTGTCACCACTTCCGGCACTGCCGAAACATGGCAAGCGGCGGGGCAAACGGTTGCGGTAGCGATTGGCAACGATTTGGAAATGGCGTTATTGCGGGATGCCCTCTTACCCCCATCGGTCAGTTATAATACAAATGCAACGTGGTGGGCGGAGGAACATCAATACCGCGAAACCCTGCAATTGGGCGCGCGGGCGGCAGACCATGCCAACCAACTCCGTTCCGAAGCCGACCAACGCCCCTCGGCATGGGAAAAAGAACTGATTCGCGCCGTTGCCACCGAATGGGATGCCTTTGCCCGACGGCAAAGCGTCCGTATCACCACCCAATTTGCCGAAGGTGCCAACCAATTGCAACGGGAATGGAACGTCAACCTGCCCACCGCCCAGGTGCTGGAATGGCAGGAACGCACCACCAACCGCGACACTTTCATATGGGCGGCGGGAGGGGTTATTGGGGGCTTGTTCCTCCTACTCGGTCTCATCTGGCTACCAGGGCGGCGGTAATCTGTAGGAGCGTACCCTTGTGGTCGCCCATCATCGGGGCGGCGATAAATTAACAACGAAACCGGGTTTCTGTCCTTCTATCCATCGAAAACTTGGTTTCTTTTTTACTTCCCTAACGCTAAACACCCCATTAAAACGACCCTTATGGTCGCTCGTACCCTTACGTCCAGTTCCGGGAGAAAGATGTCAATGTATTACTATGGCACTTTGGAAACATTTGTAAGCGAACGTCTAGGTCAAGAATGGTTTCACACGTATGTTATGCTTGAACCCACTACGCTACATGAAGATTTACAGGAATTTGAGCGTGAGTTTGCGACACCATTTCCTCAACCCCTTTCTTTCATTTTAGAACATTGGACAACGGGCAATAGTAGCCTTCTACTTGAAACACTCCCTGCTCTACTAAATCCAACGGTCCCATCGGAAACCTTAACCCCAACAGGTTTACGAACATCTGAATTGTTTCCTGAGTTTTATGAGACGATAGGAGGTGCTCAAAAGATTGCCATCGTTGCCTATCAGGGAATCACCCAAGAAGAAATAGAGTATAAGCTTATAGGGCTTGCGTTAATGCCTAATTTCCCTGATACCTATGGCATCATCTGGGAATATTTTGTCCCCCAATCTTTAGAATGGATTGCCCGATGGGAATCGGAGATGGGTATTACACTTACCCCTCAACTCAAACAAATGTATATCCGGGCAAATGGCAATATGAGTTGTTATCCATTTCTTTATCCTTTGGAAAGTCTATCGTATGGTGAGCTTACCTATATATATGCAGATATTTGGAATGAAGTGAATTCACCGGAGCCTTATGAACGATTAGAACAATTTGTCATCATTTCAAACAACGGATGCGGCGATGACTATGGTTTCTTCCCTGAAGATATAAAACACCATAGCGAATACCCTATCTTCATGTGGGAAACTGACACCGCAAGTTTTAGAAAATACGCAGACGATTTTGTAGGACTATGGAATAAAATACATTGAAAATCATGGGAGACGACCACAATGAGGATGTTCGGTAGGGGCGGGTCACATCCTCGACGGAACTCCCAAAATGAAATCTGTGACCCGCCCCTACTGCCCCACGATATCTAAGGATACCCCTGCGGGAACGAATTCATGGCGGGGTCTAAGACAATCACATACTGCGCCCCGACATATCCGGGACTCCACAGCACCCCCACCACATCAATCAACCCGTCTATCGCAATATCCTCGCCTGTTCCCGGCGACCAATCCTCAAACGTAATCTCCGAT
>CBKYSX010000691.1:0-3005 GCA_966690745.1 uncultured Ardenticatenales bacterium | reverse complement strand
TCTAACGGTCCCGCCACCATAATATTCAGCGTGAGTGCATCGGGGTCGTAGTAAGTAAAGACCTGTGTGCTGGTAGGAACGATGGTAATAAGGTCTTCGACATCCTCCATATTCATGGGGGCGTTAAAGGTTAATTGAATGGGGTCGTAAACGGTTACGCCATCCGCGCCTTGTGCGGGGGTCGTATCGGTAATGCGGGGTAGGGGGGCGGCAATCACGGTGGCGGTGAAGTCATTTTCTGTGGCTCCGCCTTGCGCCCCATCTACTCCCGCCGCCAGCGTAATCGTATACTCGGCTTCGCGCACCAACGGCTCCGTGGGGAAAAATTGCAGAAGGGTATTGTTTTCCTGCCATTCAAAGCGACCTGATACGACAGCCCCGGTATCATCGGTTAGGCGAAAGCCGGTTTCGGCGGCGGTGTCCATCGGTTGATTAAACCGCAAGCCAATTGGTCCGGTGGCGGAAACAAAGCGGCGGGTGTTGCTGGGTTCAACACGCACCACGCGGGGAAATTCGGTCGTGAAACTCCAGGTATAGGCTTCTTGTAAGAAGGATTCTACCGTATCCTGTAGCCCTTGTTCGACGGTAACACGATATTCGGTGCTGGGTTGTAAGGGTTGGCTCGGGCGAAACACAAAGAGACTGGTCGTTACCCATTCCCCTTCCCCTTCCAAACGGGGCGAAATCGAAATCGGAATCGGTAAATCTTCCACTTCCGCCAAGCCCACCAATGGCACCACCGGATGATTAAATTGCACGGCAATGACCGTATCACTAAAGGCAGTGGTCACTTCGGCACTGCCGGGGGCAGGTTGTACCGATTCCACCGCCAGAAAATCAACAGTGGTGAAGACTGCCCGATAGGGAGCCGCCAAGCCCCGTGCGCCGCCTTGCGCTTTCGCCCCTTCATTGACACTCACCCGGTACGGAGTGGCGACCTCTAATCGCTCGTTGGGTTGAAAGACGAGCGTTTGGTCATCCTGCCAGATGAATTGTCCGAAAACTTCTTGCGTGTTCCCCTCCGGCGTAAGCAGGAAATTTTCCTCTACGCTGGCGCGGTCCATCGGTTGATTGAACAAAAGTGTAATGGCGGTGGCGCGTTCAATTTCATTTGCGCCATCATAAGGATAAGCAGAAGAAAGGCGGGGTCCACTAGTAACGAATTGCCATTGATACGGTTCAGGCAATTCCATCGCCGGGGCAATTTCGGGCGCAATCCGTACTTGATAATCGGTTCCGGCGGTTAAGCCCACCGTCGGGTAAAAGCCATATATATCGGGGGCAATCCAACGACCAATCCCTTGTACGGCGGGTTCAATCTGAATCGGTTGGGGGAGGTCGGCGTTATTGACGGCTGTTGCCTCATCTACTATCGGACGGTCAAACTGTACCGTAATAGGGGCAGAGGGGTCTACCTCATTATTTCCGTTGTCGGGTGTTACCATCGTAACACGCACTTCAGAGCCGGTGGTGAAGGTTACGGTGCGGGCAGTGGCTAACATTCGCCCTTCTGTGTTCTGCGCTTCTGCACCAACAGTCACAGTGTAACCGGTTTCCCAATTCAGCGACCCCTGCGGCACAATTCGCACCGTTTCACCCTCACCCACGCTTTCCCATTCGGTGGAGTAGGCAAAGGTGGGTTGAACCATGATAGCGGATTCCACGCTTTCATGGTTCATGTGCTGATCAAACTGAATCGCAATCACCATGCGGCGACTGACGGGTACACTCCCATCCGGTTCCACCAGAACAATGGTTGGGTCCTGGCGGGCTTCGACAGGGCGGAATGCCTGACTGGTCACCCATACCCCGGCAACGATGAGTGCCAGTAGAATGACACTCAAGATGATAATTATCGGTTTGTTCGACCGAATGTTTTGCATGGTGATACTCTCGTTAAAGGCGGGATGCAGGAATGACAGTGAATAGTGGTTAGTGAACGACAACAGCTTTCGTGTTATCCATCAGGTATTGTTGCTTCCTGCGTCGCTAAAAATGCGTGAAGACACGCCATCTTTAGTATATCGTAAAGCCTGAGAGTTCGCTACGGTGGATATACGGGTATTTGGGCTACGCCAAACGGCGTAGAGAGGGGTTTGATTCCCAACAAAAAAAGAGTGCCGTGAGGCACTCTTTTTTTGTTGTTGGATGAAATTTACTCTTCGCCAGCCCGATCAATGAGGGGCAGGAAGAGGCTGTATTGGACAGGCAACGGTGCATCCGGCAGGGGCCACGCATAGACCCCGCGCGAACGGGTGAAGACGGCAAGGGCGGTATAGCCGCGGTCTACCGTCAAGTCCCATACCATGACATGGGGTAATCCGGCAAAGCGGAACCAGTAGGGATTATCGGCGTTGATGTCGTTGGTGAAGTACAAGCCCCAGTCCGTTCCGGCGTAGACCTGTTGCGGGAAATTTGGGTTAATCATGATCGAATCTACCGGAATGTTCGGCAGGTTCCCCGATTTGTCCGCCCAGGTGAAAGTTGCACAGTCGGCAGTACAGGTCACTTGATAGACGTGCCCCGGTTGGTCAGGCGTGTTTTGGCTGAAGCCACCCACAGCGGCATAACCAATCAGGTCCGTATCGGTGGTAACGCGGCTGGTAATCACATCCAGAATCGGACGATTGGGCAGGACGGTGTTGTTATCCGTCAGGTCCACCCAGGTTGCCGTTTCTGTAATACCTTGCCCCATGCCAAAGCCGAACCATACCTTACCGTCGTTCGTCCCGGCAATGGCAATGGTATCATCGTCAAAGGCATAGCTCATCTGATTGACATAAGCACGGTCTGCCAAGCCGTTGGGGGGCGGGACATCACCACGGGTTAGGTCGGGGCTGTTGGGGTACCAGGCTGTCGCCGGAGGTTGCGATGGCGCAGGAACGGCTCCTGTCACCGATTCCCAGATACGATACGTCCCTGCCATCAGGTTTTCACAGCCATAGCCATCTCCATCGGAATCGGGACATGCCCCCCATCGGTTGATGTCGAGCGGCATAATGAAG
>CBKYSX010000690.1:0-3008 GCA_966690745.1 uncultured Ardenticatenales bacterium | reverse complement strand
CTTTTTTGATGTATTGCCTCTATTCGGGCTGTTGGTGGCAGTGTGGGCAACGATTGCCTACCGCCCCGTCTGGGCAGGGGTGGGAGTGGCGTTCGGGTTTCTCACTAAATTGCTTTCGGTGCTGGCACTCCCGGCGGCGGTGCAGGTCTTTGCGGAAGGACGGGGTTGGCGGGGCTGGTTCTCGCGCAAAAATTGGGTGATGATTGGTACGTTTGCGCTGATATGTGCTGTTGTGCTAACTCCCTTCTTTATTATTGGTCCCGAATGGATGCTGGTCATGGTGCAGAACTTTGGTGGACGCGGGGCATGGCAAACCGTCTGGGCTTTACTGGATGGTTATTACGGGTACGGGATTGTTTTAGGGGACCGTTTTGACCCGAACCCACCCTTTGAAGTTATCCCATCACGGGTTCCGTGGTGGATTGTGAATCTCGCTTTTGCAGTGTTGGGCTTATGGTTATGGACGCGGCGATGGCGATGGAACGACCCGCGAATTGCGGTGGGTTTTACCGGAATAGTCGTTTTTCTCTTTTATTTATGGAGCAAGGGGTGGAGTCCGCAATTTACCCTGATGCTGATTCCGTGGTGCCTTCTGCTTTTTCCTAACCTGCGCGGTATTCTCTTTACCCTGCTTTTCACGATGTTCATGGTGGGCGATAACCTTTTCTACAATTATTGGGTTTACCAATCGGACGATATAACCCCGCTCTTTGTCCTTGTCATTGCTCGTACCCTCACCTTGGTTGCCTTTACCATCCTTGCTTATCGCCAACTCCGTTTTTGGAATGAAGAGAGTCAGCCTGAGCTTGCTCCCATACCCATAGTTCCGCTACGCCCGACGACGGGCAACCCCTAAGCAGAAACGGCAATCTTCTTTCAATATGAATTATCCGCTCACCGCTCACTCCTCTCGCTCCTTTGCACTCTTTCTCATTTTCTTCTCGCTCTCGCTGTTGGCGTGGAGTGGAACCTTGCATACGAGTGATGGGCTGGCGATGTATGCGGTCAGCGATTCGTTGGTACGGCAGGGAACATGGGATATCGAGAACATTCGCTGGATGGGGTTGCAACAGGGGACGTTCGGACCGGATGGCTTATTGTATTCCCGTAAAGGGCTGGCGGTCAGTATTATCGCCCTGCCGTTGGTGTTTGTGGGCTATCATCTTGGCGGCATGGGTCCACTCCATGCCGCAACGTTGTTGACCCCGATTCTCCATGCACTGACAGCAGTCTATCTCTATCGCACAGTATATTTACTGATGCCTGATTCCGGCGAACGCACCGCGATTTTGGTGGCGGGATTATGGGCGTTTGGCAGTATGGCATTTGCCTATGTTAAAACGTGGTTTAGCGAGCCTGCGGTTGCCCTTTCCGCGATAGCCGCGCTGTATCACTTATTGGTATGGCGGGAGCAACGCCGGTTGCGTTCCGTTGTAGCGGTGGGGGTGTGGCTGGGCTTTTCCCTGCTTACCCGTTCCGCCAATGCCATTGTTTTTCCCTTTTACGGGGTGGCATTGTTGGCAACGTTTCTTCCCATTGGGTTAAAACCTCATGCTGGTACGGAAAGCCTGCTCAAGCAGATTAACGACACCTCGACTAATTCCAAGGATTATCTGCGTTCTGCGTCCCGCGTCCTGCGTCCTACGTTGCCTGCTATCCTCGCTTTCATTTTACCCATCATCATCAGTGGTTTGATTTATCTCTGGTACAACGATTTGCGCTTCGGCAATCCGTTTGATAGTGGCTACATCGAAGGGGAGGAATTTTCAGCAATTTGGTGGCAGGGGTTATGGGGGCAAACCTTTAGTTTCGGGCGTGGGTTGCTCTGGTATACCCCCTGGGTAGTTCTGGCAATCGTCGGTGCGTGGCGATGGCGGCGCAAAGAGCCAATGGTGGTCTGGATTGCATGGGGGAGTGCCATTACCTACATTTTGGTCTATAGCAAATGGTATCTGTGGAGTGGTGGGTTTGCGTGGGGTCCCCGTTTCCTTGTACCCATTTTGCCCCTGTTGGCGTTAATGACTGCCCCGATTTTTGATATGGGCAACCGGTGGGTTCGGGCATGGTGGGGATTGGCAGGGCTGGGGTTTGCTCTCAATCTCATTGGCGTTCTCTATGATTTTAACCTCTATCAGGCATGGCTGGATTCGTTGGGATTGCCCCTGTTTGCGTGGGAAACCTTTGTTAATCCCACCTATGCTCAGATTCCCAATCTGCTATGGTTAGGACTACAGGATTTTTATAATCTTGATCTGGGGTGGGTGGTCAACGATCACTTTGAAGTGAGCATTGTATATTTTCTGGTTCTGGCGTTTGTGGTAGTGGCAGGGTGCGGGTTAGGATGGGTCCTGTATCACAGAAAAACAACGTGGGTAGAAGAGAGTGCGGCGGGGGTGCTTATGCTACTCGCCGTAGGATGGTGGTTGGTGCAGATGTACGGGGCGGAACAAACCGAAACGATTCGTCTGCCCGCCGTTATTACGGGTGAAATTCTGCCCTTTATGGACACCCGCCCCATTCCCAACGCACAATTCTGGTACGACAGCCCCGACCTTGCGCCGATAGTACTAAATCAAACCAAAGGCGCATGGCGTATTACGGGGTTTTTTGTGGATGGCGATACCCTTGATGCCGATACCGCGCAACGTGCCTCTGACCTCGCCGCCCAAGCCTCTGCGCCCATTATGCTTCTTTCGGATGGTCCCGTTCGTCTCCAAAACGGATTAGATCGGGAAATACTGAACCATCTCTATTGGGTAGAAGACCGCCCGTTGTACGCGCAGGAATTTTCATTGGTGGGGCAAGCCGACCTTCCCGATGCCCCGTATCGCCTGACCGAATATTGGCAGGGTCCCCTGGGCGAAGTAATTCCCTATGAAGTGGATTTCACCTTTGAGGATGGCTCCACAATTCGGCTAAAGAGCGCACGGGTGACACCTATCGTTGGCAATGGGAATATCCTTGCTCTTTCTCTGATATGGGAAGCGCACATGCCGTTGCCCGCGACG
>CBKYSX010000689.1:0-3010 GCA_966690745.1 uncultured Ardenticatenales bacterium | reverse complement strand
AATTGGTTGCACAATGACATGGCGGATGGTTCCCTCTTCCGCAAATCGCCCGACCAACATTTCGATTCCGGCGGGGGAAGTCCGTTCGCCACACCCAATCGCCACTACATCTTCCCGCAATACATGGACATCGCCTCCTTCGACCGTCACCGCAAAGGACGGTGGCGCACTGCCATCAAACCAAAAGCCTGCCCCCTTGAGGGCAGGATGATGATTAAATATCTCGCGCATCACGACGGTTTCACCCCACCGGGAGCGGTTGGTCATGGCGGCGACGATAACCCGCTCCCCTACACACATCGCGCTATCGCGGGTAAAGTAGACATTGTACATCGGGGGAATCGCAAAACCTGTACTATCCAATGTAGCGGAAAGTGAATCCGCTTGATGGCGAGTTCCTTCCATGAGCTGTTGTGCCAATATTTCCGTAGGGAGTTCCATTAAATGGGGAATCAGATGGGGAACACCAAAACCGAGGCAGAGTCGTTGCACAATCGCAGAACGGGCAAGATGGATCGCAAGGGTTTCACGCAACAAATCGGCTAAAAAATGAACCGTTGCAAATTGGCGTAAAGCGGCAACCAATTGAGCATGTTCGGTGGCGGCGCGTGGCGGATGGATAATATCATCATACAACGCCGCTTGCGCCGCCTGGGGCGACATGAAGCCAACTTCGGCTCCGGGTGGGTGAACAATTACCGATTCCAACCACCCTATTTCACTGGTAATCCGAACCAAAATTCCTCCTACGGACAAAAGCGTCCGTGAAATATTTAGAAATTGCGTATTGCATAGAACAATCGAGAGGCGGTAATTTCCCCCTTTTGGGAGGGGGCTAGGGGGTGGGTCGCCGTTTCCCACGCTCCGCTCTTAAAATGCCATTTTATCCCCGTCGTTGTCCTCATCAGGCGTATCATTGTCATGGGGGCTATCAGGCGGTTGACGATTCAGGAAGGCATCTACAATGGTGAGATTGGTATCACGGTAGGCTGCTTTGTCCCAATAAATGGAGCCACTCAGATATAAAAAGACAATCCAGAGGGCGCGGCTATAGCGATAAAAGAATATCGGGAACAGTGCCGCAAAGGGAACCCAAAACGCCAGATGCACCCATGTAGACCAATCGGTGTAGATTTCTGCCAGAAAGTAGCCTACTAGGAAAATGGTGGTGGTTGCCACAATCGAAATGGTCATACCCCCCAACTCTTCGCCCTGAAAGCGTTCAAAACGAACGCTACAGTGCGGACAGGTTTTGTTCATTTTGAACATCGTACTGAACAAGTTGCCCTGTTCGCAGACCGGGCAACGTAACCGACAGCCCGTATCCCACAGTGCGGAGAGTATGCGCCACATCGTTACACCTCAACAGCAGAGCGGAGAAAGAAGAGCGGAGTGTCAAGAATAATATACTCTCCACTCTCCCTCTCTCAATCGTCTTCCCACATCACTTCAACCGTTTGCCCGAAAACTTCTACAACATCACCGACGTATAGTTTACGACGGCGGCGCGTCTCCACCATCCCATTCACCTGCACCTCGCCGCCTTGAATCAACGCTTTGGCGTGTCCGCCTGTTTCCACCAGATTGGCGAGTTTCAACAGTTGTTGCAGTTCGATATATTCAGATTTTCGGTCAGTGGGTGGTGGGGTTTCGGTCATAGAACCATGAGTGTATTCCATCCATGCCAATTGAGGGTATGAATGGAACAGGATTAACAACAAGGATACTGATTTGTGCCAAATATGGTACTATCTGATTCACGAAAACGCAATGGGGATTGGGAATAGAAGCGGGCATTGCATACCCATCCCCGCCAAAATCGGGAACGTGCTATGGTAACTATCGAAGGACATTATACATTTAACCTACCCATCGAAGTGGTCTATAACGCCCTTCGGGATGAAGCCTTGATTCGGGAAGCCATGCCGGGGCAAGTAACCTTTCGTATGACCTCACCCACCCATTACGAAGCGGCAATGACTCTGGATATTCCCAAGTTCGGCGGCTATTACGCCGGGTCGCTAAATGTGACGGGAACGCAAGTGCCGAGTTTTTATGATTTGGTGGCGGAAGGGGAAGGGTTAGGGCGCAAAGTGACAGCTTCGGGGCGAGTGTCGCTTAAATTGTTGGAAGACAACCGCACCGAAGTCCATTATAAAGGCGAAACCGATGCCTTTGACCATTCCAACCGTCTGGTACGGATGGCGGCTCCGCCGATTTGTGCCGCCTTTGCCAATCGTGGTTTGGCGCATTTGGACGATGTGATTCAACGACGCATGGGGCTGAAGGTCTAATGGTGCGCCGCGTTCTGCCTCTTTTGCTGTTCGCGGTTGCCATCATTATCTCCTCCGCCAATATCCTGACCCGATATGTTGGCGGACCTACGTTACTTCTCTATAGCCTCGCCGTCATTGTGGGGTTATGGACGTTGGAACGGTGGGGGCTTCCACTTCTCCAACGATTGCCCTATCGTGCCGCTACCGCGATGGTTGCCTCCGTGGTCATCGGGGTAACGGTTATTCTTCTGGTGCTGTACCCGCTTGCCAATTCGGGCAGATTAGGACCGGGCAGTGACCGTGACGAGGCATTAGACCAGGCAACCACCAGCCTCCTCCGCGGGGAATACCCCTATTATCAAGTTACCTATCTGAACAATCCGATCACGCCCTTACCGGGGGCATTATTGCTTGCCGCTCCATTCGTTGCGCTCACGGGCAGTAGTATCGGGCAGATTCCCGTCTGGCTGGCGATATTTATGCTGGTTTTGCGCCGATGGTTGTTTGACGACCGGCTTCTCCTCTTGCTCCTGCTCTCCTTCTTTGTTCTTGCCCCCAAATTAGACCACTAAATTATTACATGCGGCGATTTTGTAACCAATGCGATGTATGTATTGGTAGCGTTTGTTTTGCTGATTGAAAGTGTGGCACGGGGACGTAGGTTATATATAGTGTTGGGGGCAGTATTGGTGGGGGTAACGCTGGCATCCCGCATGCATTGGTTGCTGTTGGTT
>CBKYSX010000688.1:0-3018 GCA_966690745.1 uncultured Ardenticatenales bacterium | reverse complement strand
ACCGGCAGAAGCGGATACCCGAACCGGGCAGGGCGGCGCACGAAGCCAGGAAGGCGGAAAAACAAGAAGAACAAAGGGGGAGAAAAAAGAAGGAGGCTCCGGTCAAGGCTGAACAAAAACCCTTGCAACCCGACCAACAGATTGCCATCAAACCCTTCGCTATAACCAAAATCCAAAGGGTTCCCAAAGCGGAACGCATTAAAGCCCAGCAACCCTATCCCGACGATAGCAATCGGTAATCCCCAGGCAATAATGTGAAGTACTAGCGGCTTCCACGCCCGTTGCAGAAGAAGGAGCGCAAAAAAGGGTGTTACAAGAATGGAGGCGGGGCGAATGGAAAGCGCAATCGCAAGACAAACCCCGGAGAGCAACGCCCGCCGCCAACTCATGTTGGACAACAACACATAGACCGCCAGCAACCACCAGAAGCCTACCAATGGTTCGCTGAACATCGTTTTGGCATAGACCCATGCAAAGGTGGAAGTTCCATACATTAAGCCCAGAAGCACACCCGTTCGCTCTGAATAACCCAGGCGTACGGTAACAAGCACCAACAGCCCGCCTGTTGCCGCCGTTGCCAACGCATTCACCAGCATGGCACTACTCGCAAGGGTTGCGCTGGGGATGCCCTGCGCCAGCCAAACGGCAGGAGCGATGGCGAGGGCGTGACCAATCCCATATTTCGAGTAAAATGCCCCGTCTATACCCACTTTTGCCTGATCTATATAGGGTACGGCACGATAGAGCGTGTTTTGGTTTGCCTCGCCGTACAATACGATATTACGGGCAACCGCAAACACCGCTTCTTCGTCTATTGAATGAAACGCACCGCTGACTGTGAGCCAATAAAGCGCAAACAAGGTCAACGCTACGGCAATCGCTCTGAGCATATTATTGTCAGGACGCGGGACGCAGGACGCAGAAACGACAGTTTAACCACAGAGGACACAAAGATCACAGAGAACGGCAAGACAAATAATCGAGAAAGTTATCTGCCGTTCTTTGTGTTCATTGTGTCTTTGTGTCCTTCGTGTTAAAACGCCGTAAGTCGTTTCTGCTTTCGGCTCTGCTTTCCGCTTTCCGTTCCTTTATGAGTATTCCAACTCCCCATGCCGCCTTCCGGCTCCTACTCCTCACCTTCATTCTCGTGGCTACCGCTTTTAGCATGATTATCCCGTTAGGGGAAGCCGCCGATGAGGTCAGCCACCATTCTTACGTGCGCTATATTGCTGAATACGGCGGATTACCACCTGTGGTGGAGGGAACAACCGTGTTCGGGGAAACTTTTCAACCCCCATTGTACTACGCACTTGCCGCTCCCCTTACGGCATGGCTTCCTACCGGCAATGAAGACAATTTAGGCTTTGATATCCCGGTTGAAAATAACCCTGATACCGAATTAGACAACCCTAACCGCACCCGCGTTCTACTGCAACCTGCCCCGGCACGATGGCTCTGGCAGGGGGAGGCGTTGGGGTGGCATTTGGTGCGGGTCTTATCTGTGCTGATGGGCGCGGGAACGATTTATTTTACCTATCGGTTGGGGCAATTGGTGTGGGTGAATGAGCCGTGGAGTGCGTGGCTTGCCGCGCTGTTTGCCGCCTGTTTACCTTCATTTGTAGGGGTTTCCGCCGCCGTCACCAATGATAGTCTGGCTACCTTCCTTGGGGCGATGCTCCTTTATCAACTTGCAAAAGTAGTAACAACTCCGGCAGGACAAACTTGGCAACACTGGGTGTGGCTTGGAGTGGTGGGGGCGTTAGGGGTGTGGACCAAAGCCAGTGGCTGGATTTTTGTAGGGACGATTATGGTCGGCATTGGGCTATGGGGGTGGTCTAGAAAGAAACCCGGTTTTGAGGGGAGTTCCGCTTTATTATTCCCCCTCCGTTTTTTGAGCATCACGGGGGTGACATGGTTGCTCATTGCCTTGCCGCTCTGGATTCTGAATTGGCAGAGAAGCGGCGATATGATGGGGCGCAATTTGCAAACGCTCGTCACCGACGCCCGCACCCAATTAACCTTGAATGATTTTATAGAAGTACTTTACTCACTAGGGCGAACGTGGTGGGCGGGCTTTGGCGGGGCGGTACATCTTTCGTTTAATGCACCTGTCACAATCGGGCTATTTGGGGTCATTTTCGGGGTAGCAGGGCTGGGGCTGGTGCGTCGCCATTTGAATCGTTCTCACTCTGCCCCCGCCACCCAACTCCTGATTCCCCTCTTAGCTGTTCATGCCATTTTAGTCCTTATCGCATGGATAGGGTGGACCGTATTGGTTTTAGGTACAGGGCAGGGACGGTTACTTTTCCCAGCCCTTCCTGCTCTAGCAGTTCTGCTGGCGGGGGGATGGACGGGATTACCCATTCCCCGCTCCCTATCCCATAGTAGCTTTGCTATAGGGATGGTCGCCCTCTTAGGAGCCTCATTGACAACGCTCATCCTGCCTGCTTATCGCACTCCGTATATACCCGAACCCGTCCCAGTCAATGCCACTACCGGACGCTGGCAGGTGGGCGAATTGCCTCTAACCCTGACCACTTTTTATGCCCCTTACACCGTAGACAGCCGCCTGCGCCCCGGGGAAATTACCACCCTTTATCTTGGCTGGGAAAGTACAGATACCCTTCCTGATGTGCGCGTACGGCTACGCTGGATTGACCGTGATGGGAACAATGTGGGTGCGCCCAAAGAGGGTAGCCCCATTGCCAATCATCCCCTGACCGATGAATGGCAGGCAGGGCAATATGCCGCCACCCATAAGATGCCCCTGCCGCAGGGCATCGAAGCAGGGTATTACCGTTTAATGTTGAGCGTGGTAGAAGGGGAAACCAAAACCCCCATCCCGCTTCGCAGTTCGGACGGGGGTATGGGGGACGAAATTATGGTCGGGCAAACAACGGTGGTGGTGCCGTAATCTGCTTCTGCGAAGGTATGTAGTTATTGGAGGGGTCGCTGTTGGACTACTGAGGTTGACCCCAAAAAGTGGAGAGAAAGAAAAGGTAGCAAATGGAAAATTAA
>CBKYSX010000687.1:0-3027 GCA_966690745.1 uncultured Ardenticatenales bacterium | reverse complement strand
GCAAGGGGATCTGAAAATCTATCTGTCGTTGATTCGCAATAGCGGGGTGGCAAGCCCTACTGCCACCAACACGCCGCCGACGGGGGCAACCGTAACCCCCACGGTGCCCGCAACCCATACCCCGACCGCTACACCTACAACTCAACCGGGGTCGGAAAGCGGTGCGCTGTATATCACCACAGCCGCCGAAACCGCCAGTGGCAGTGCTCAAATTGATGCGAACGGCGGTATGCATTCCGCTTTTATTCACTACACCTCCGCCCCCGACCCTTCGCCTGCGGTCTATGCCGTCTGTACCGCGCCTGGTACGGGCTGTGACAACCCCGCCAACTGGACGATGGTCACACTGGCGGACAATACCCGTGAAGTGCAGTTGCAACTCAACCCGCAAGGCAAACCCCGGATGTTGATTGTCACCGACGGGACGGTATACCCCGGCGGCAAGGATTACGTCTATGCGGAATGTAACAGCACCTGTACCTCGGCATCGGGCTGGACGTTAACCCTCGTTGCCAGCAGTGATGGTACGGCGATCTTCGATACCACCGATGACCTTGCCCCGCAACGGTCGTTCACCCTTGACCCGCAAGGCAACCCTGCCTTCGTCTATTTTGATCGCAACTACTTTATCGAGCCTGACCATATTGGTGTCTATTACACCACTTGCTCCGGAAACTGTTCCAACAGTGCTAACTGGCAACAGACCAATATCGGACGCACCCTCGAATTTGATTACGAAGTCTTTGAATACGCCGCCATTGACTTTACCACCGATGGTCGTCCCCGTATTCTAAGCTACGTCTACGCACTCAATGACGATGGTAGCGATGCAGACAACGGGTTGTATTATTACGCCTGTGAAAGCAACTGTAATCTCTTTGAAAGCTGGGGGCGCACCTTCCTCTTCGACCCCGGTTCGGGAACGTATCCCTTGCCAACGTGGGATATGGAAGTGGATAACAACGGAGCACCCCATGCGGTCTTCTTTACCGGGGGCGGTGCTACCAGTGATATAGACTATCAGCTGGTGTACATCACCTGTCCCACCAATTGTCTCGGTGAAAACAGCTGGAGCGGAACCGTTCTGGGCTTGGCTCTGGATGATGGTCAGGGTCCTGATATTGAACTCACGGCAGACAACCAACCCCGTGTTGCCTTCATGTTGGACAATGACGACCTCGGCTATGCCTGGTGTGACAGCAACTGTGCGACAGCCGATACCAACTGGCAAGGGGTTATCGTAGATACACCTGCCCAACAGGAAGCTGACAACCCGCAGGCATTGCCGCCCAATTGTGATCAAGACCTGTGGCAAGGAAAGACCCCCACCCTTGCTCTGGATGCCGATGGCAATCCGCGCATCGCCCATGATGTTACGGTGGATGCCCGGTGTGAATACGAAGACCCGGACAACCCCGGCACCCCGGAAATCCGCTTCGAGCGGGTATGGAACGGGGTACGCTGGAACTTCTTGCCCCATCCGTAAGCCAAATTCTGTATACAAAGAGGCAGAGCCATATGGCTCTGCCTCTTTGTGTTAGAAATTCCGTTAGCCTGCTTGAGTAGCCTCCCCGTACCAGGATGAGGTTGAAACCTCATGGCTTTTCCCCGCATGAAATTCATTGACCTTCCTGCGTTAATATGGTAGAATCCTGCTTACACAACGCCCTGTGCCCACATGGGTGCTAAATCCGTTGTGAATCTCACGAACTCTAAGAAAGGAGGCATCGCTGACTATGGATACTGTGCCTGACATCTCTTTTCAACCGTGCGATGCCCCGCTTCGAGGTGCCACGCTGTAAAAATCCTGCCACAGGAACGACTAGCCATGTGCCAGCCGCCTGCGGGCGGCTTTTTTGTGAGCGCGAAACGAGGCATCTCTGAAGCCTCGTTTTTCATTTCTGTCGGTATTGACTTACCTGTTTGAGAACAGGTAAAAAAAACCTTTACGAAATCTGCTCACGGAGCTTAACGCTATCATGGCAAAGTCTAAGAAAAATAAGTGGAACAACCTGTCAACGCAAGATAGGATTGAAACCGATACGCACAAACGGGAAAACCTACGCAATCGCGTCAGCCGCTGGCGCGATCGCTTAGAGGAAGAAGAAAACCCCGAACCTGAATACGACCCCGCTAACTATGCCGACTATCCGTTGGGAACCATCATCAACATGCGGAGCGGACACTATTACGTTCACATGGATGACACCAACGAGGTATTGGATGTAAAGGTGAAGGGTGCATTCAAGGACGGCGTTCGCAATACCACCACGGTTGCCACCGTTGGCGACAGGGTGCATATTGAACGATACACCGAGGGGGGTGGATTAATTGTGGGTATTGTGCCGCGTACCACCGTCCTTTCCCGTCCTGACCCCTTCCAACGTCACTTACAGGACATCATTGTTGCCAACATCAATCAGTTGGTGATTGCGGGAAGCCTGGGCGGACCGGCGTTCTGGCACGAATTGGTAGACCGCTATCTGGTCTATGCCGAATATTACGACATTGAGCCGTTGATTGTCGTCAACAAAGTAGACCTCGCCAGCGAGGAAGAAATAGAAGGCATCGCCGCTCTCTATCGTGACCAACTCGGTTACCGCCTGCTCTTTACCAGTACTGTCACCGGGGAAGGGGTTGGCGAATTACGCGCCCTGATGGGTCCCCGTTGGAACGTCGTGGCGGGTTTGTCGGGGGTGGGCAAATCCAGCCTGCTCAACGCAGTTCAAGAAGGGTTAAACCTGAACACCGGCGACACTTCCGACTTCTTTGGCGGCGACGGGCAACATACCACTACCACCACTACCCTCTATCCGTTACAAGGGGGCGGCTATGTGGCGGACACACCGGGGATTCGCGGTTTCGGTTTGTGGAATATCGAACCCGCCGAACTGGATCAAGGACCGGGTGCGCCGGCCGGGGTCGATTGGTACGCCTGGGGGTGGGGGAAAGTTCCTGAAAAACCGGTCATTGGGGCCGAGCACGCCGAGAAAATCTATCGGCACAATCCGGCGGGGAATTGGTGAG
>CBKYSX010000686.1:0-3027 GCA_966690745.1 uncultured Ardenticatenales bacterium | reverse complement strand
AAAACCACATCTGCTGAAGATGTAGAGGAAACGGAAACTCCGGTTGCGACAACTGAACTTAGTGGTGAATCCGCCCGTGAATCAAGCGACTTAGAGCCACCCAGACCGAAGCGACGACGGACTTCTAAAAAAGCAACTCCTCCACTGGAGGGGTAATACTATAAAACTACAAAGGACACAGGGTACACCGAGAACTATTGATGACAGCTTATTCCGTGAACCTGTGTCCCTTATGGCTCCGCTTCGAAATAAACATGGTAAGGGAGTACGAAAGAAACCGAGTTTTCAACGGCAGAAACTCGGTTTCGCCGTGTAAATGTGTACCGCTTTTTATTCGAAATAGAGCATTTATGAATTAAGGTATGCGAACATTTTTCCGCTCGTTGCGTTATATGCGCCCCTATGTGCTGTTAGCAATGGGGGCGTTGTTGTCGTTGTTGTTGGTAACAGCCGCCAATTTGTATGCCCCACAATTAATTCAGCAATTAATAGATGGTGGGATTGAGGGTGGTAATTGGAATGTCATTCTGTTTACCACTCTTTCCTTGTTAGGGGTCGCGTTGGTACGGGGGTTGTTTACCTTCACGCAGGGATATTGGTCGGAGCAGTTGTCCCAAAATTTTGCGTACGATTTCCGCAACGATATTTACGGGAAATTGCAAAACCTCTCGTTCTCTTACCATGACAGCCACCAAACGGGGCAATTGATGACCCGTGTTACCTCCGATGTGGAGGCAGTGCGGCTGTTTTACGCACAGGGGTTGTTAAACTTTGTCTCGGCGATAGCAACGTTTGTAGGCAGTGCCGTGATTTTGTTCAGTACCGATTGGAGGTTGGCACTGGCGGCATTGTCCACAATTCCGGTGGTGGGCATTATTTTTGCGGTTCTTTTTGGGCGGTTGTTTCCGATGTTCGGACGGGCGCAGGCAAAATTAGGTGCGTTGAACACGGTTCTGCAAGAGAATATAGCGGGGGTACGGGTGATTAAAGCTTTTGCCGCCGAACCCTATGAATTGGAACGCTATCGCCGCCAGAACGATGATCTCTATCTTGAATTTCTGAATGTTGTGCGAAGCTTTGCATGGGGCTTTCCGTTTGTCTTTTTCTTTGCCAACCTCGGAACGCTGATTGTCATCTGGTATGGCGGTAATCTGGTGATTAGCGAGGAATTATCGCTGGGAACGCTGATTGCCTTTAATACCTATCTTTCTTTCTTGCTCTTCCCGATTTTCCAACTCGGTTTTATCTCGCAATTGTTGGGGCGGGCAGGTGCATCGGCGGTGCGTCTCTATGAAATTTTGGATGCGGAAAATGATGTATTGGACAAACCCGGTGCGGTGGAATTAGAAGCGATAGCCGGACGGGTCGAATTTAAGGATGTCCATTTCCGCTATTTGGGGTCGGAGCAGGAGGTTTTGAAAGGGATTTCCTTTGTAGCAGAACCCGGGCAAACGGTAGCGGTTTTAGGCTCTACGGGAAGCGGCAAAAGCACCATTATTAACCTGATTCCCCGCTTTTACAATGCGACATCAGGTCAGGTGTTGATTGATGGCACAAATGTTAAGGATGTCACGCTTGCCTCGCTTCGTGCGGTAATTGGGATCGTATTACAAGATGTAAACCTGATCCACGGAACGATTCGGGACAATATTAAATTTGGTGCACCGGAGGCAACCGAGGCTGAAGTGGAGCAGGCGGCGCGGGCGGCGCAAGCACATTCTTTTATTGTTACCCAACCGGAAGGATACGATACGGTGGTGGGCGAACGAGGCGTAGGCTTGAGCGGGGGGCAAAAACAACGGATTGCCATTGCAAGGGCACTGCTGGTCAATCCCCGTATTCTGATTTTTGACGATTCCACCAGTGCCGTAGATGCGGAAACCGAATATTTAATTCAACAGGCATTGCTGACCCTGATGGCGGGGCGCACCGCTTTTGTGATTGCCCAACGGATTTCCACCGTGCGTGATGCCGATTTGATTTTGGTGCTGGATAACGGGCAGATTGTGGCGCAAGGCACCCATACCGAATTAATGGAAGAAAGTGCGATTTACGCTGAAATTTTAGCCTCCCAGTTTGCGGATGAAACGGCAACGACTGCATAGTGCATATTGCATAAACGACAGCGAAGAAACCATATTCCGCATAGTAAAAACACGGTTTATTTTATAGTTGCTACGAGAGTAACATAATTTCGCGCCTTTATGGACTATGTACTATGCAATATGTACCCCCTATGACGACTCCCACTATCACTATTGACGTTTCCCCTGCCGTTCACAAACGCGCCGGATTGGGGCGGTACGCCGAGGAATTGGTTCATGCCCTTGCACCGAAGATGGAAAGTGCAGGGTTTGGCTTGCGGCTTTTTTATACCGAGGCTCAGAACGCACACCCTACAGGAATGTTAGCGCAATTGCCCGCCAGTACCACGAATCTGGGATATAAACCCTGGCGATTAAGTGCGCTTGCCTCCCAATATCTACGGATTGCGCGGGATGGGGTTTATGGCAACCCGACACTTGTTCATGCCACCGATAATCTCCTCCCATACGTTCGCGCCGCGTCAGTATTTACCCTTCACGATTTAATTTTTGAGATATTTCCCGAACATCACAAATTGTATAACCATCTTTTCCTTAAATTAATGATGCGTCGTTTTCTGCGGGCGGCGGATCATATTATTTGTGTTTCTGAACATACCAAACGGGATGCAGAACGGCTCTACGGAATTGACCCTGCCAAAATGACGGTGATTTATGAGGGGGCTGATCCTAAATATCGTCCTGCCACGCCTGCGGATGTTGCGCGTCATGCAACAGTACGGGAGCGATACAAGCTACCTGAACAGTTCATCCTACACGTTAGCACCATCGAGCCGCGCAAAAATTTAGGAAGGTTGTTGGAGGCATTCGAGGGACTGAAACGTGAATTCCCTGCACTGAAACTGGTACTGGTTGGAAAAAAAGGCTGGCTATACGAACCGTTTTTTGAGCAATTGGAAGCAAGCGGGTTGAAGAATGAAGT
>CBKYSX010000685.1:0-3037 GCA_966690745.1 uncultured Ardenticatenales bacterium | reverse complement strand
CGCCGTGAAGAACATGTCCAAAAATTTCCAACAAATCAGCCAAACGCTGAAGCAAGTCTGCAACACCCTCCAGGTGTTGTCCAACATCCTCAAAACGACCGCCTTCATCGGGATGGTCGGGGGCGCGGTTGTCGCTCAATTCATTGACATGATCAAGCCGCACATTGACAAAATGAGTCAAAAATGCGCCGAATTGAGCAAAGACTTGAAAGCGTCGGCAGAAGCGTATGAGCGCGGCGACCAACAAGGCGCGACCCGTTTCTACTAAGATGTAAGTCGTACCACATAGGCACCGACGGGGTTGGGCGGCACGTTGGGGGGCGAGCCGCTCAATCCCCGGTTTATTCCTTCACTTACTTGTTTCGGATTTGGACCCTTTGATAGCGGTCGGATAAAAAGCAATAACGCAGGTTGTAACCAACGGGTGTGGTGGCACGTCGGGGGGCGAGCCACCACACCCACGGTTTCAGTTTTATCACTTACAAATTCTCATACCAGAAATACCGGGGTTTTGTTTAGACCATTTAGGTCACAGCCGTGTAACCATAGGGTGGAAGGGTGTGTCGGGGGGCGTACCCTTCCACCTAAGGTTTCACACTTTCGTTTCAATTCAATCAACAATGCAAGGGTAAGCAAAATTTCCACCGGAAATTCGGCTTACCCTGTATGCATGAATTTTTCAATTGGACCATTTTGTAAGAAGTGGTCATGTTGTTTAACCGGTGGGTGGAGGGGAACTTCGTTGGGGGGCGAACCCGCTCCACCCACCGGTTATACACCGTCATTACTTAAACGTTTAGGTTAGACCTTTTCGGTTATGGACAAACCCCAAAAGTCGTCCCACACTTACGCAACCAAGGGGTGTGGGGGTTCGTTGGGGGGCGAACCTCCACACCCTATGGTGAACCCCACCATTCATAACACTCACCAAAAAGAAAAACAATCGAATCGCGAAATTTAAACGGAGACCCGTTTACCTGATAGGGTCTTTTTTTGCTGTGTTAAAATCGAACCCTATCATCCTTTCCCCGTTGAACCAACGTAGCCATTTTGGGTATGGCATGGTAAACTGAGAAGAGAATGGTGCGTGATGTGTGAACGACAACGGCGGGCAGGTCAACGGGTTCATTTTGGATACTATAGGTAAGGCTGACCCGCCCCTACTCTCCCGTTGGCTGTATGGTCGTTCCGTCTATGCACTATGCAATATGCACTAACCCCGGGGTTTTTCACGACTAGAACCCACCCATAGCCACTCTATGAAACAAGTATGTCTGGCGTGTCGCCGTATGGAATTGAATCGCAATCTTTTTTGCCAGGAACGCTATTGTCCGGCGGAGATGTCCCCCACGATTTTGGATGTCGGGGATCGTTTAAGCGATTTTGAAGTCATCAAACCGGTGATTACCCTGCGCTCTTCCGCGCTGTATGAAGTTCAACATCAAAACAAAAAAGAAAAGTTTTATCTGAAAGTCGCCCACCCCGGCGCGGAACATAAAGAACGGTTGAAGCGGGAAGCGGAATTTTTGGCGTATCTACAAAAAGGGGGCAAAAACCCGCCGCCGACCCTGCCAAAACTGCTTCCCCCCTATGTCAATACGACATTGGATCAGGATTCTTATGGCAAAACCATGCTGGGGGGGCACCTGCTCTATTTCTGTCTGTTTGAATTTGTTGAAGGCGAACCGTTGGTCAACATTCTGGAAAAACAGCCGCAATTGTGGATCACCCACGTCGGGTGGATTGTTTCGAGATTGTCGGCAACGGTGAACTTTCTACACCTGAACAACATTTACCATCTGGGGTTGAGTACCGAAAGTCTGCTGGTTCGTTTTGACAAAGACCCCTACGCCCCGCGCATTTTGCTCTATGATTTGGGGATTTCCGCCGACCATCACACGATTGGTGATAACTGGTATCCCAGCTTCGTCCTGCCCGCCTACACCGCGCCGGAATTGGTGCCGGGGAACGGGCGGCTCAGTGCCAATTACAAAACCGATGTGTATGGTATCGGGCTGATTCTGTACGAAATGCTGATCGGGGAGTCAACCTTCCCCTATCACCTACGTGGGGATGTCGAAGTGTACGAAGATGTACGCCGCGGGCGGCGGGTGCGGATGCGGCGGGACGATGCCGAAGTGGTCGGGCAAATTGCGGTCCGTGCCACCGATGTCGAACCCAACCACCGTATCGAAGATGCCAATGTACTGGCACAGGAACTGACCAATCTGTTCGGCGAAGTTCCGCCACCCAAAAAATCCCGATGGCCCAGCCGCACCACCTTTCTAATCGTCGGGGGCGCGATTCTGGCTATCATTATTATCATTGTCATTGCATTAACATTGAACTAATCGAGTATTGAGTAAGAAGTATTGAGGACACAGCAGAACCTCACCCCTAGCCCCTCTCCATTCTGGAGAGGGGAACCTGGTTTGCTCCCCCTCTTGGGAGGGGGGAAGGGCGGTGGGTCGTCGTTGTCGTCTTCTCAATACCCAATACCCAATACCCGCTAGAGGTACGCGATGAGCGAATTTATTGACCGCCCGCCGCGAATCCAGCCTGAGCTTCCGATAGAGGAAAAGCGGATTCCCTCGCCGCCGCAGAAGAACGAAAAAGGGATATTGGAGATTCTCCAATCGTTCCTGCCGATGATTACGATTTTCGGCTTCTTGTTCATGAGTATGTCGGGCGGACGCGGGAATATCCTGTTCATTATCCCCATGGCATTGGCGGGGGTGGGCACAACCTTCCTCTCTATCTATGGCTTCTTCCAGGAGAGAAAGAAGCAGGAAGAGGCGGAACGAGCCTATATGGAACGGCTGATCGAGATGACCAAAGAGATGCAAGGGTATCACGATCAGCAACGTCGTTTCTATAGTTATAACTACGCCGACACCTCCACCACCTTCCGTCTGGCGGATGATGCCCGTTATGAGCTGGAGAAAGATGAGCGCACCCTGCGTGTGGAATCCCGACTGTGGGAACGGCGCGTAGATGATGAAGATTTCACCGCGATTCGCCTCGGCATGGGAACCCT
>CBKYSX010000684.1:0-3037 GCA_966690745.1 uncultured Ardenticatenales bacterium | reverse complement strand
CCGTTGCGGCGCGAGATGGCGGAAGAATCGCAAGCCAAAACCATCTAACGTGGTAGCGGAATCCTTCAACAAGGTATGTAAGGCTTCGACCTGTAACGACGTGGCGGTCATCCCCTGTCCGTAAATGGGGTTGAAGCTACAAATCGCATCCCCCAGCACCAGATAGCCATCGGGGAAACGGCTCATCGTTTCGTAATGGCGGCGGAAATTGGCGGGGAAGCGGAATTGCACGACTTCGCTTGCCGGTGGTTCGGTTGCAATCAAATCAGCAATCGCGGAATCAGGCAGAGAACGGGCAAAGTCCATAAACCCAGCATCATCGGTCGGCGGGTAATCGCCCAGCGTGCCCGCCAGCGTCAAAATCCAACGTTGCCCCTCAATTGGCATCAACACCCCCAAACGGGTATCGGGCGCGTTCGCCACAATCAACATGCCTTTGGCATCTTTGTCGGCGACAGACCGATGATATTCCCGCGTGGCATAGCCTACATTGACGGTGATTTTGCTTTCGGTAGGGCGTTCGTAGCCCAACAACTCCAACCATTTCGGGCTTTGCGACCCGCGTCCGGCGGTATCCACCACCAAATCGGCGGTCAATTCTTCGATAGGGCTTGCTTCGCTCTTCCCTTGAACCCGCACCCCCAACACACGGCTATTGTCGGCATTGGTAATCAATCCTTCAACACTCGTTTCCGGGCGAATGGTCAGGTTAGGAATCAGCGCAAGTTCTTGCCGGATACATTGATCCAACAATCCCCGTGTCATCATGGTGGTATAGACACCGCTTACCGTAGGAACCTTAAAGCCACCGAAGTAATAGACTTTGGTATGCGTTCCCATATCGGCACGCATTGCGCCTGCCGTTCGCAACCGCTCCGGCAAATTCGGGAACAACCCGGACATAATGTTAAAACCACGCGCCATCAACGCATGGGCGTGGCGGGCTTGCGGAACCCCTTTACGCGGCTCGCTGGTATCCACGTAAGCGTCCCGTTCAATCAGGGTGACATTCGTAAAAACATCCGACAACACGCGGGCAGTCAACGCGCCCGCCATACTACCGCCAATCACAATGGCGTGGGAACCGAGGGGAGAGGTGTTCATATAAATCAAATACTCCAAAGTTGTGGGTATCGGTGGTGATAGGCTCATTCCGGCTATCAGTGAAACATCACGAATACCTAAACGCACCCGCTCAAAATTTTGGTAATGGTGTTGATTGAAATTTAGGAAATTGGTCAAAATAAAAGAGGGTCGCTTTTACGTGCTAAAAGCGACCCTCTTTTTAGAAGAGCAAACGAGTGAGATTTATGCTTTGCTTAATTGGGGAAATTGGAGACGATGGCGCGTAGTGGCTTCTTTCGACACCTTGCCACCAGTCAAGGTATAGCGTAAGACCCGCGCCATAATGTCAGGTTTCATCAGGCTGGCGGGTTGTTCCAGCATGTTCATCACTTTTAAGAACGCTACATGCACCGCCGGGTCTACCTGCGATGCACGATGTACCTGCGCCACATATTTATGCAGGAACCCCATCCCCATCGGGCGTTTGCCTTCAATTTCGGCATGGCGGAAATCTTCCCCGGTCGCCAAATCCCACGCAAAGTTGACGTGGGGCGTGATCGCACGGAAGAAAGGTATGGCAAAGCCATCCAACGTGCCATTTTGCTTTGCGAGCAGATCATACAGGGTATTGGCTTCTAATGCACCGGTGGTCATGCCTTGCCCGTAAATCGGGTTGAAACTACAAATCGCATCCCCCAGCACCAGATAACCATTGGGGAAGCGGGTTAATGTTTCATAGTGGCGGCGGAAATTGGAGGGGAAACGATATTGCACAATTTCGCCCAACGGCTCTTCGTTTTCCAGAATATCTGCGGCTTCCCGGGTGGGTAAGGTGCGAGCAAAGGCTTTGAACCCCTCTTCGTCCAACGGGGGGTGGTCGCCCAACATCCCACCCAATGTCGCAATCCACCGTCCACCTTCTACGGGAAAGATTGCCGCCAACCGCCTTTCGGGCGGTGTGGACATAATGAGATAGACCGGTGATTTCTCATCGGGAATGGTGCGCTTATACATGCGGGTCGCGTAGGCAACATTCACCTTAATCATACTTTCGGCGGGACGTTCATAGCCCATGGCTTCCAGCCACTTCGGACTTTGCGACCCGCGCCCGGTGGTATCCACCACCAAATCGGCTGTCATGGCTTCCACAGGAGCATCTTCTGCTTTGCCTTTGACATGTACACCTAATACGCGGTTGTTGTCCGCGCTGGTAATCAACCCTTCAACGCTATGGTTCGTGAGAAGTTGAATCGTGGGGAAATTCGCGAGTTCTTGACGAATGCACAAATCCAACAACGGACGGGTACAAACCGTGCCCATCAGTCCACTCGTGATCGGGGCTTTATAGCCGCCAAAATGGTACATCGCCATCAATTCGCCCATATCGGCACGTAACGCGCCGCTTTCGATCAAGCGTTGCGGTAATCGGGGGAAGAACCGTTCCATAACTTCGTAGCCGCGCACCAATAACCCATGGGCGTGGCGTGCCTGGGGAATGCCCTTGCGTGGGACGCTATCATCAGTGAAAGGGTCTCTTTCAATTAAGGTGACAGTGCCAAAATAGTCCGATAAGGCGCGGGCGGTAAGAACGCCTGCCATACTGCCGCCAATCACAATTGCATGAGAGCCGAGGGATTTTTTGGTCATAGGGAATGTAACTCCTGTAGGGTGGTAGCAATCAGCCCGAACGGTGGGTCTGTAATTAGAATAGAGAAGTGTGCGGGGGATGACTATCGAATTGATGCGGTACTGTTGCGGATTCCCCATTCCAGAGGGGAATCCATTGTTCCTACAGGATACAGAACTTTTATGGAGAGTTGTAGTTGCCAAAGAGAGGAAGTAACGACTAACTTTGGATAGGGGTAGTCCTGTGGCTCACTTTTGACTTCCTATTAAGAGGGGGTATGGGGAGGCGTGAGGACGCGCCACTCTCCCATTCGTCTGCACGAATCGCTCATGTTATGGAGTAAGA
>CBKYSX010000683.1:0-3038 GCA_966690745.1 uncultured Ardenticatenales bacterium | reverse complement strand
AGAAAAGGAAGCCGTGCTTCGCGCCGCTCATCTTGCCAAAGCTGACCTTGTTACTGAGATGGTGATGGATTTCACTTCGTTGCAAGGGATTATGGGGCGGCATTATGCCCTGTTGAGCGGTGAAAATGAATGGGTGGCAAACGCACTGGAAGAACAATATCGCAACGATGCCGCCTCGAACGTCGGAACCGTGTTAGGGTTGGCGGATCGTCTGGATTCGCTGGCGGGGCTGTTTGCGATTGGCAAAGCCCCCAAATCCTCTGCCGACCCCTTCGCCCTGCGCCGCGCCGCAATTGGGGTAGTGGAATTGTTGCTCCATCATACTCTCCGCCTTGATATACGGCAGGTGCTGACGGTAGTCGCGGCGGTACAACCCGTTGCGGTGACACCCG
This sequence comes from uncultured Ardenticatenales bacterium, assembly GCA_966690745.1. GTDB lineage: Bacteria > Chloroflexota > Anaerolineae > Ardenticatenales > Ardenticatenaceae > CBKYSX01. The sequence goes on along the minus strand of CBKYSX010000683.1, from coordinate 2,646 downwards.
AAGCCCAACAAGAGGTGCTTGAGTTTATCAGCCGCCGCTTGGAGCAGATTTTATCAGATCGTGGCTTCCGCCATGATGTGATTCGCGCCAGCCTGAATGCCCGTGCCCATGACCCGGCAGGGGCGTTGGAGACAGCGACCCAACTTGCGCCATTGGTAGAAGATGAACTGTTCAAAGCGGCACTGACCGCTTATGCTCGCCCTGCCCGCATCACGCGGGGCAAAACAGTGGCGGGTGTAGTCAACGCCGATTACTTTGAGCATGAAGAAGAACGACAGTTGTGGGAGGCGACCCAAACCGCTCAAGCCGCACTGACACCTGCCAGTCCTTTCACCGACTTGTTTATCCAACTCACTACACTGCGCCCCATCATTGATGCCTTCTTTGATAAGGTCTTTGTGATGGCGGACGATGAAAATGTACGCGGTAATCGGCTTGCCCTGCTAAAACAGGTGGCGGATTTGACGAACGGGATTGCCGATTTGACGCAGGTGCAAGGGTTCTAGCAAGCACAAGATTTTAGATATTTCGTTTCGCAAAAAGGCGGTATCAAGTTGAGCATGATTGCGCTTCACTTGATACCGTACTTTTATGAGACGGAGCAGGCAATGATGACCTCTGACATTTTCCCGGCATCCCAGACAACAGCATCCGATAGGCATCTCCCCCGTAATATCCCGGAAACGGAAGGAGTTTCTTCGGCGGGAATTTCGGCATTTCTGGATGCGGTTAAAGGAAGTTCACTGGCGTTGCATAGCGTGATGGTGGTGCGGCATGGTAAGGTGATTGCGGAGGGGTGGTGGAAGCCCTATGCTCCTGAGCTCAAACATACGCTTTACTCCATCACTAAAAGTTTTACTTCAACAGCAATCGGGATGGCGGTAGAGGAAGGGCACCTCCGGCTTGAGGATAGCGTTATCTCCTTTTTCCCCGATAAATTCCCTGATGAGGTGACACCCCATCTTGCGGCGATGCAAGTTCGCCATCTGCTCACCATGACCTCCGGCTATGACCCTGACCCCTGGCTAACCTTAGCTACCGAAACGACCTCTGCCGACTACGACTGGGTGCGGGAGATTCTGGCGCATCCGGTACGCCATACGCCGGGGAGCCGGTTCGCTTATCAAAGTGCGGAAATGGTATTGCTCTCCTTGATTTTTCAGCGTGCTACCGGGCAGAGCTTACACGCTTACCTGAAGCCGCGACTGTTTGAGCCACTTGGAATTGAAGGGGAAGATTGGGAATCCTTTCCGCAAGGGGATAATACGGGAGGATGGGGGTTGCGTGTTAAAACGGAGGATATTGCGAAGTTCGGGCAACTCTACTTACAGAAGGGCATTTGGAAAGGTCGTCGGCTGTTGTCGGAAGCGTGGGTTGCACAAGCCACCGGCAAACAGACGGATTCCGTTTCCTTCATCTCCAATCAGGTAGATTGGGAACAGGGGTATGGCTTCCTGTTCTGGCGTTCCCGTCACAATAGTTATCGCGGGGATGGGGTGCTGGGGCAATTCTGCATCATCCTGCCGGAACAGGATGCCGTCGTCGCTATCACGGCTGAAGACGACAATACGATGATTCTGAATCTGGTGTGGGAGTACCTGCTACCTGCGTTTCATGATGCGCCTTTGGCGGATGACCGTGAATGGTATGAGTACTTAACGGAACAACTTGCCGCTTTACAGGTACCCTTTCCCCCCAAAATGTTTACCTCGCCCCTCACGCACCAGATAAATGGGAAGACTTACGGATTTTCAGAAAATCCTCTTGGCATTCGACGTGTCACGCTGGCATTCCAAAACAAAGACTGTATTTTCAGAATGTTGGTGAGTGACGGTTATACGGAGGAATGGCAGGAAACCGTTTGTGGTATCGGTACTTGGATAGAGAACCCCACCACAATATCCGTTGGTTCGCTCCATCTTATTTTTACCTCTGAACCTCCCGTAACGCGACTCGCCGCCAGTGGGGCATGGCGCACCGAAGACACCTTCGTCATCCATCGTTATTTCACGGAAACCGCCCATTACGACATTATCACCTGTCGCTTTGAAGACAATCTGCTTCATTTGCAAACGGCGAAAAGTATCATCTTTTCAAGCCAAAAAGGGTCTATTGTAGGAACGAGAGAAAAGTAATAGTTTTGGACCCCTTTGCTGATTGTCGCGCTCGTACCCTATACTTGGTTAGAACAAAACATCTATCAAGGAGGAGCACAATGTTGCAGGCAACGCAGGCATTCAGCAGTTTTTCGGTGGATGATGTCCAAAAAGCGAAGGAGTTTTATACCAATACCCTCGGGCTGGAGGTGACGGAACAATACGGCGGGTTGAGCTTAACCATCACCAACGGCGCAACGGTGATGATTTACCCCAAACTCGACCATGTTCCCGCAACGTTTACCGTCCTTACCTTCCCTGTAGACAATATTGAAGCGGCAGTGGCTCATTTCGCGGCGGCGGGGGTGCGGTTTGAACAGTACAATATGGAATCCATCAAAACCGATGAAAAGGGGATTTCCCGTTCCGAGGGTGAAGGTCCTTCCATGGCGTGGTTCAAAGACCCAGCGGGAAATATCATTGGATTGATGGAGCTGTAGAAATGAAAAAAAGAGGCGGGGAGGGAGGTTTCCCGCGCCGCCTCTTTTTC
>CBKYSX010000682.1:0-3039 GCA_966690745.1 uncultured Ardenticatenales bacterium | reverse complement strand
GGCGATAGCGGTGGGGGCATATCGGATATTACGCCCCGCATAACTATTACCTTTGTTTTGGACTGAATTTGGTAGGGAAGTAAGAAAGAAACCGGGTTTTCGATGGATAGAAGGGCAGAAACCCGGTTTTGCCGCGCCAACCTACACGCTTAGTACTCTACAAAGCAGAGTATTTGGGATCACGACGGATATACCCGCGAAGTTCGTCCCCTTTATATATCCGCTTATATCTTGATTTTTGGCTTGCCTGCCCTACCATTTAGAGTAATGAAAAAGGAGGTTCCTTTTTCACCCCTCGCAACTCAATATGCCTACAAGGATGCAGGATGAACCACCACAACAGCAACGAAAAAGACAATCACGATTCGATTAGCCCTGCCTACCAAGCCGAAAGCGATGCCCCCGCCGAAGGCGCACGCGACCCCGAAACCTATCAAGATCGTAGTGGGAACGACGGCGAAACCACCCAACAACAGGCAGAACTGACCGCCGGGGATGACCCCGCCGAAGGCGCACGAAACAATGGCAATGAATTGGAAGAAGTGCGCGATGTACCGCAGGGCGCAACGGAAGAGATGACGGTTCGCAATGATGAAGCGGACGCAATGCCGGATGAAAAGGTCAACGCGATGGAATTGCCCGACGAGGCATTGCCCAGCGAAATCGCCCCGACCGCAGGCGACGATGAAGGGGTAGAGGGAGATGTCCCGACACAGGACAACACCGGCGGACGGTGGAATGTGGATACGATTGCACCCGCCCCTCCCGAAACCGAAGATTTACAAGAAGCCTTCAACCCAAGTTCTAACCCGGACGAGCCGCACGGCGAAGTCTATTGAAAGCCGCCGATAGAAGCAATCTGTAAAAGCAACAACCAAAAACAGAGAAAGGAAAAAGAGCATTAGCAACCCCAATGACCCCCGCGACCGGGAAAACGAAAACCAATATGCCCCCGGCGACCCCAACCAACCGCCGAGTTATGAATTTGAGCCGGAAGATTTTGCAGAACAAGGGGACGAAGAGGTGCTAACCACCCCGCCGGAAGAGGTGGAAGAGTCCTTTAATCCGCCATCGGAACAGGATGTCTAACCCTGCCATAAACGGTTCTGATTTTTCAAGAAGCGGGTACAATAGAGGTGCGTTGTCACTCATCCACAACGCGCCTCTATTATTATGACCACAATTATTCCCCAAGACCTCACCTGTTCTTTTTGCGGTAATTCCAGCCCCCAACATCTCCTGGGTAGTACCAACAGTTTTGGTCGCCCCGATTTAGATACCCGCCCCCCTGAAATGATGCGTTCCACCATGCACCTGTGGGTGCAGGAATGTCCGCATTGCGGCTATGTTGCCAAAGATATTAGCCAACCCGCTCACGATTCGGCACGGTTATATTGTGGCGAAAGCGGGTGGCGGGGGATTCCCTATTTAGCCTATCCCGAATTGGCACGGAAATTTCTGAAACTGGCGGACTTACAAGAGGGGGTCGGGCATATGCTGGAAGCCGCGTGGAGTGCATTGCGGGCGGCATGGGCGTGTGATGATGCCGCCACCGACCATCTGGCGATCAGTTGCCGCCAACGGGCAATCGGCTATTTTGCGCGCATCCCCAATACGGTGCGCCTGTTTGCCAAGGATATGGGCGCGATGGAGGCATTGTTCGCCGATTTGCACCGCCGCGCCGGAGATTTTGAGGGAGCCGTTCATTGGGCGGATATAGGCTTAGACCAGTCGCCCGATTCTGCAATCAGTGCCATTCTTTACTTCCAACGCGCCAAAGCGATTTTACAGGATCGCTCCCGTTATACCGGGGAAGATGTATAAAAGGCGACAGGTTTCCCCGAAACAGAACCCATGTTCGCACCATTGTGTATAATGAAGGGGAAGGCAATCACATAAGGCACAATGTAAAGGAGCAGATATGAGCGGGGAGAGCTTAAAAGCGAAAACGGTGGCATTGATCCGATGGGGACGGCAATTGGAGCGAGAAACAGTGGCGGCATTGTCCCCTGCTCAACGGGACAGCATTGGCACCAAAGAAAAGTGGGTGACAAAAGACAAGCTCATCCATATTAATGCGTGGAAAGCCGTCAATGCGGAGAATATGGCAGATTCCCGCGCCGGACGCACCGCAGATACGCGGGACGATTATTTGGGGTTCAATGATGCTAAATTTGAAGAATTCCGCGATCAATCATGGGCGGAGGTTGCCCGGTATTGTGATGATGTCACCAACGCCCTGATTGCGGAGATTGAGGCGTTGAGCGATGAGCAACTGGCACAACCGGGCTTGTACGAATGGTTGGGGCAACGCAACGCCTCTGAATACGCTGTAAGCAATTGTTTGTGGCATGGCATTATGCACATGACCGAACCCTATTTGGAGCGGGGCGACGGGGCAACCGTCCTTGCGATCTTAAACAAGGTCTTCCCTGCAACGCTGGAAGTGATGCCGGGAGATAGGGCAATAGGCACTGCCAAATACAATCAGGCATGTATTTATGCTCAGATGGGACAAACCAATGAAGCGATGGGATTGCTGACCGAAGCCCTTACGCTTCGCCCCGATTTGAAAGCCTATTCCACCGAAGATACCGACCTCACCCATTTGTGGGATTTGGAATCGTTCAAACAACTGGTGGCGGAACCCGTCGAAGCGTAACGCACCATAGCCATTAAAGAGAGAGGCGCACTGCTCAGTGCGCCTCTCTCTTTTTGCGACGAACGAAGTGGAGTTATTGCGGTGCCTGGTTGGTCAGAACATGTTGGCAGGAATTCGCATCCCCGTTGAACCCGGCAGTACAAAGGCTATTGTTAAAGGTGAAAGTCCCTGTGCCGCTAATCACATTGAAGTTAGTGGGCAGGTTATTTTCAACCACTGTATAGCTTTGTCCCGCTACTAACCATAGCCCGTTGTTATCGGTTGCAGGTGAGTTGTTACTGTAGGTACAGGAAAGTTGGCTAGACCCCGCCGGATAACTACATACCGCCACACCGTAAGAGCTGGTTATGGTGATATTGTAATTGGCGGGGAGATTG
>CBKYSX010000681.1:0-3046 GCA_966690745.1 uncultured Ardenticatenales bacterium | reverse complement strand
CAATCCATTCCAACCCTTCCATCATTTCCAACCGTTTCAGGGTTTCCAACCAATCGCTGATATTAGATAGCCCCAGATAGGCGCGATAGCGATTGACAACCACATCCCCCGAGAACAAAACGCCCTGTTCCGGCAGGAACAGCCCTACACTGTTGGAAGTGTGTCCGGGCAAATAATGAAACTCCATCGGTTTGCCGCCAAAATGAACCGTTAAGGTATCAAATAACGTGATATTCGGAAAGCGCACCTCATAGTTTTGGAGCAAACGGTCTCCGCCCACATTGTCATGGTCGGTGACAAATTTGCGATACTGCTCTTTTGCCTTGTCCGTCATTCGCATACGCCCGCGTGTTTCTTCGTGGGCGATAATATGTCCGGGCAAGAAAAAATTACCCATCACATGCTCTTGCAAATGATCGGTATTCAGAATATAGCGGACAGGACCAAAGGTTTCCACCTGTTCGCGCCATGCCAATGCCATCGTAGGCAACATCGGAGTATCAATCAGCGTTACCCCTTCTTCGGTTGCCACAACCCCCAAATTCACCCCGCGAAATGTCGGAGCGTAATACACGCCTTGTGCGATTTCCTGCACACGCATACTCCTGTTGTCGTAGAATTAAGGGTGAAGAAATAAGAGTGAAGTGATGTTTCTACTTCACTCTTGTTTCTTCGCTCTCATCTCTTCTCTCTTATTTTATCGGATTCTACCACAGGGTAGAAAGCCCTACAAGGAATTTCGCGGAATTCTGTGATATAATCTGGCATTTATAACACAAAGAGAAGGAAAATGTGATGGCAACTCCACGAATTTGCCCCCATTGCGGCACAGTCAATGACAGCAATGTTACCTTTTGCGGTGCATGTGCCACACAATTGATAAAAACCACAGCGTTGGTTCCCATCCCGAAACGCCCCCTTTTACCGGTGCTGAATTCACAGCAAAAAGCGACGATTGGCGGGGTGGTAGTCGGCGCGGTGGCAGTGGCGGTGCGCGTCGGTGTAGAATTGCTAAAACAGGCGAGCCGCCCTGCACCACAGGCACAACCTCTTGCAAAAAGTACCCGCCCCCGTGATGATAATACGATTGTCGTGCGGCGACGCTGGATGGTGGGCGACAACAACGGGCAAATCCGTTGGGGCGAAGAAGAAATTGAAATTGACCGTCCTTTGGGCGACGATACGAGCTATACCGTAAAATTTTAAGACACCGACGGAAAGCAGAAAACCATAACTAAACCGCTCCAACCTTTATTTAGAAGGTAATGGAAAGTGGGTTATGGTTTCTACTTTCCGCTTATTGAGGACCTATGAGCCGTAAACCGCTTGTCGCCCTTGTCGGGCGACCCAATGTAGGGAAATCCACCCTGTTCAATCGCCTGATTGGCGAACGCCGCGCCATTATTCAAGACCAACCCGGCACCACCCGCGACCGCAATTATGGAGATAGCGAGTGGGGCGGACGGGAGTTCCTGGTTGTGGATACCGGCGGGTTATTGTTAGGGGATGAAGATCATTTTGCACCCCGTATCCGGCAACAAGCACAGGCCGCGATTGATGAAGCCGATGTGATTGTCTTTGTGGTAGATACAGTTGAAGGTTTAACCGCCGCGGACCGTGATGTTGCCGATATTCTGCGCCAAACCCAAAAACCGGTCATTCTTGCCGCCAACAAAGCCGAAAACGAAAAACGGCGCATGGATGCAGTGGAATTTTACGAATTGGGGTTGGGCGAGCCGATTCCGATTACCGCCCAACATGGAACGGGGACGGGAGACCTGCTGGATCTGGTGGTTGAGGCGTTGCCTCCGGCAGATACAGAAGAAGAAGAGGATGACCGGATTCGGATTGCCATCCTGGGGCGACCCAATGTTGGCAAATCATCCCTGGTCAACAAATTACTGAACGAAGATCGTGTGGTGGTTAGCCCGATTGCCGGAACCACCCGTGATACCATTGACACCGAACTCACATGGGGCGGACAAAAATTCACCTTGATTGATACCGCCGGATTGCGGCGACGGGGTAAAATCGAAGTGGGAGTCGAATACGTGTCAGCATTGGCGGCACTGAAAGCCCTTGACCGCACGGATGTCGCGCTATTGTTAATTGACGCACAGGATGGAGTCACCGCCCAGGATGCCCATGTGGCGGGCTACATTCTTGAACGGTATAAAAGCGTGGTGGTGATTGTCAACAAATGGGATGCTATCGAAAAAGATGAGCACACCATGATTGACTATGAAGCGCATGTCCGCGAAGAATTGAAATTCATGCCCTATGTCCCAGTTTTGTTTATTTCTGCCCTCACCGGGCAACGGGTAAATAAAGTATTGGAAATGGTGCAAAAGGTTTATGAGGAACGGCGTAAACGGGTTTCCACCGCCGAACTGAATCGCCTGTTGGCAGATGTTGCGGTTCGCCATTCCCCACCCACCGTGAACGGAGTCAAATTACGCCTGCGGTTTGGAACACAAGCCGAAACCAGCCCGCCAACCTTCATTTTCTTTGTGAATAATAAAGATCTGGTTCACTTTACGTATGAGCGGTATCTGGAAAATAATTTGCGGGAGCAATATGGTTTTACGGGAACCCCGATTCGTCTGCGCTTCCGTGATGGGGACGAGGAAGAGGGGCGTAAAGGGAAACGGAAAAGATAGGGGGCTTTATGGATAAAACACGAAGTGGTAAAACAGGCTCATCAAGGTTATTTCTTCTATTTCTGTCAGCATACAGAGTTTTAACGCAGAGAACCACCCTGCTGGTTGGTATCCTTTGCTTTTCGGTGTTAGGGGGATTGACGGCTTACGCCGCCGTGAATCTGGAATATTTTTCGGGTGCGTGGCAAGGCGATAGAGTAATCTTAGAGTTTGGTACAGAGCAAGAATCTGACCATGCCGCCTTCCATGTGTGGCGAAGTACGGCAAATGTCCCGCCGGAGGCGGTTAATGCTTCAAATGCGGTACGTGTTACCGATGAGCCGATTATCGCGCAATATGCATGTTACGTGGGGTCAGGGGACTATATCTATATAGATGATACTGTC
>CBKYSX010000680.1:0-3048 GCA_966690745.1 uncultured Ardenticatenales bacterium | reverse complement strand
AAAATATCGGTATACCCGGCGGCGTGGGCGATTTCCAGCAAAGGCGAGCCATCGGAGCGTAACCCCCGCGTCACCCGTCCGCTTGCCACACCCGCATAGGTAAAGGGAATTACCCGCTCATTGAGCAGTGCTACCATCCACCGCAAGGCGCGTCCGTAGGGAACATTCGTATCATTCCAGCGCATCGCCTTCGCCCACGGAATACTGCCCACCAGTCCCGGCAATGCTTCTGCCAGTACCTGTCCGGTGGGTCGCCCCGTACTCCGCACCGTGCCGTAGACATATTCTGTGCCGGATTGGGGGTCTTTGCCTCGCACCAATTCGGTAGGGTCAATTCCTTTGCTCCGTGCAAAGCCCTGTGCGGCTTTGGTCAAATTACCTTCGGCATCATAAGCGGCTTGCGCGGAAGGACCCCGCACCACCTCTTCCCTGTCGGTTTGCCCAGAAGCGACCCCATCGGCACGGATAATCAGACGGCGCGGGGTCCCTTCCACTTCGACATTTTCATAGGTAATGCGGAGTTCATCCAGCAGGGCGGGGGCGCGTTTGCTCAAATAGGCAATCGCATCATCCACATACTCGGCGGGCAATTCCTCCACCCCGATTTCTAACACAAAATCGGCATTGGCGGGAGTAGTCCATTCGCCATCATCCCTTGTCGGAACTGCCGTTACCGGCTCCCCTTCCTTCGCCAACGGGAAGCCCATCTCCTGCCGCGTTTCCAACCATGATTGGGCGGCGGCGCGGCTGAGGTTTCGCATCCGGTTAAAGAACCCCGCCCGTTCGGTCACGCCGATTGCCCCCCGCGCATCCAACAGGTTAAACGCATGGGAACTTTTCAGAATGTAATCGTAGGCGGGAATCGTCAACCCTTTTTCCAGCAAATCCAACGCCTCCGCCTCATAGAGCGCGAACATCTGCTTGACGCGCTCCGTGTTGGCTTCGTCTAGGTTGTAGGTGGATTGCTCAAACTCGTTTTGCAGGAAAATTTCACCATAGGTCAAGCCCGGCGCGTAGACAATATCGCGGAAATGGCGCACCCCTTGCAGGGGCATAGCAATCCGTTCCAATCCGTAGGTAATCTCCACCGCTACCGGGTTCAACTCTACCCCGCCCGACTGTTGGAAGTAGGTGAACTGCGTAATCTCCTGCCCGTCCAGCCACACTTCCCACCCCAACCCCCACGCGCCCAACGCTGGAGATTCCCAGTTGTCTTCGACAAAGCGAATATCGTGTTTGGTACGGTCAATGCCGAGGGCGGCAAGCGATTCTAAATACAACTCTTGCGGGTTGCCGGGGTCCGGTTTCAGAATCACTTGAAACTGCGTGTGCATTTGCAGACGGTTGGGGTTTTCCCCGTAGCGGCTATCGTCCGGGCGAATCGAAGGTTCAACATAGGCAACGTTCCACGCTTCAGGACCGAGAACGCGCAAAAAGGTGGCGGGGTTGCCGGTCCCTGCGCCCACTTCGGTGTGATAAGGTTGCCACAGCAATGCCCCCTGTTTTGCCCAGAACATCTGCAATCGGAGGATAATGTCTTGCATCGGGAGGGGTGTCGTCATAAGGATTAACCTTGCTATTGGAGGTATGGAATAGGACGCAGGACGTAGGACGCAGAAAACGGCATACAGAAATCACAAAGAACACAAAGAACGACACCTATGTTATTGTCTTTTGCCTTTCTTTGTGTCCTTTGTGGTTAATCAGCCGTTATCGTTTTCTGCGTCCCGCGTCCTGAATTTATCTCTTTTGGAGTGATTTTACGGGTACGTTAAGGGGCAAACTATATCAGAGAAACAGGGGAAAGCAAGGTTTTTGCGCAACAGGAGTTACTTTAGAGGCAGAATGCGAATACGGGATTGCCATTCACTAATAACAATCAAGGAACCTGCCTGGAGTTCAGCTTCATATTGTTTAATCACAGGAATAACGATAGGTGCGAGGGATTTCGGATTCACGTTTGGAGTCCGAACTTGAATAACACTTGGACTGGTTGCATTGGTAAGAGCAAGAAGTGATCCAAAATCCAAATCGTGGGTAAATACAATAAATTGATGTTGAGTTGCCCATTCCATGATTTCCGTATCCGGCGCGTCCGAACTACCAATTTCTGACCAATGTTTGGCGTGCCAACCCTCATCTTGAAAGTATTGTACCCATTTGGGTGACAGATTCATGTCAATGAGAAAGTTCATGAAGCAACTGAAAAAGGCACTTCTGATTCTTCAAGCCGCCACGCCGCATAAAGCAAAGCCTCTCGAATATCCTCCGTTTCCAGATATGGATACAGATCGAGGATTTCCGCAGTTGTATGTCCGGTGGCAACCAATCCGACCACCATTCCTACCGTTACCCGCATTCCCCGAATACAAGCTTTTCCGCCCATCACCATAGGATTATGCGTAATACGTTGAAATTCCGGCATCTTTACCTTCTTTCGTAAGGTTTACTGAACCTAATCATAATCAAAGTAACTGTTGATTTCAATGGGATGGAGCAATACCGTAATAACAAAGGAATTATAAGGTACATTCTGTGTATCTCACCCTCTTAGGACAGTAGTACTATCGCAGAGAAACTGATAAGATGGAGCGGTTGGTTTAAATCCCTATCCTGATGGAGACTCACCGTATGACTCTGCCCCACCCCCTTGCTCCACAATTAAAAACCGTAACCATCGGCGGTCAGCCATACCAATTGGCGGCATTCTATTACCCCGACCACAACACGTCTTGGGACTTGGTGTATCAGTGCCAATTTTTAGCCGATTTCTATCCCTGCCCCACCCCTATCACCGTCACAATTAACGGTATTAGCGGTACATTTCTGAACTCCGAAGCAGCATTTCAGGCAACCAAATGGTGGAACACCCCGCATCGTGTCGAGTTTGAAGGCAAAACAGGCACCGATGCCTTCCACGTTAAGAAAAACCTGTCGAACCCCGATTATACTTACGCGGGTTTAGGGAGTTCTTATGACGCGATGAAACTGATTCTCACCCAAAAGTTTAGCGACCCCGATTTGCAAAAAGGATTGTTATTGACCGGG
>CBKYSX010000679.1:0-3050 GCA_966690745.1 uncultured Ardenticatenales bacterium | reverse complement strand
GTTCGCTGGGTGGTGCGGGCAACAGGGCTGGATTGAACAAAGTGGTACCCTGTTTGATCGCCTGAAGTGCGTAGCTTCGAGAAATTTCGAGAAATCAAAAAGGACTGGTCTACACCAGTCCTTTTTGATGGTCTGAAGGTGGCGATTTTTAGCTATCGCGCAAGAAGAAATCGAGCATGGCGTATTCGGAAATACGGTGCCATTCGCGCACGGTATCACGGAACGCTTTCCACGATTCGTAAACGGTGGAGAAGTCGGGGTCTGCCGCCGCAAATTCTTCGTAGATTTCATCGCTTGCCGCTTTTGCCGCTTCCATAATGTCATCCGGGAACGGAAGCACATTAATGCCCTTGGCGGCGATTTCCTGCAATTCCGTTTGGTTACGGGCATCGTACCGCCCCAACATTTGCACGTTGGCGGTTGCCGCCGCATAGCGCAGACAGCGTTGATAGAAGGGCGGCAGTTCATTCCATGCCGCAAGGTTAACCTGAATTTCGAGGGTCGAACCGGGTTCCCACCAGCCGGGATAGTAGTAATATTCTGCGACATCCGGAAAACCAAGCTTCAGGTCGTCATACGGTCCTACCCATTCCGCCGCGTCCACGGCTCCAGTTTGGAGTGCCTGGAAGATTTCACCGCCGGGAATCACCTGAACCGTAACACCCAACCGCGTCATCACCTGCCCACCCAAGCCGGGAATCCGCATTTTTAAGCCTTGTAAATCGGCGAGGGAGGTAATTTCGCGGCGGAACCAGCCGCCCATTTGTACGCCTGTATTTCCGGCGGGGAATTGAATGACCCCAAACTTTTTGGCGTACATCTCTTGCAACAATTCAAGCCCGCCTGCATCATAGAACCATGCGTTGTTTTGTTGGGCAGATAACCCGAAGGGAACTGCCGTGCCAAATGCGGTCAGTGGCGATTTACCGATGTAGTAATACGACGCGGTATGCCCGATGGGGAACGCTCCGCTTTCCACTACGTTTAACACTTCCGTTGCCGGAGCGACTTCACCCCCCGCCTTTGGGGTAATCGTAAAGTTGCCATCCGTCAGTTCCCCCACGATATTCGCCACATCTTGTGCCCCACCAAAAATGGTGTCAAGCGCAACGGGCCAGCTGGTCGGCATGTCCCAGTTGATCGTGGGCATAGACTGAATGATTCCCGGTGCCGCGATTTCGCTGGTGGCTTCCGGTGCTTGCGTGGCAGTGGTGGTATTCTCCCCCTCTACCGGTGCGGCAGGTGTCGTCGGAGCCGCACAACCAACGACCGATGCCCCCAATCCTCCAACAACTCCGGCTTTCAGAAACTCCCGTCGTTTCATACTGCTCTTCTCCTCCCTGAGTAGAACGACCATGTTTGGATAGCCCGCGCCATCCCAATTGCGTTTCGTAGGGGAAACGTAGGGTGGTTGACGTTCATTATACAGAATGCTGGTCGCTAGGCAAGACGGAAATTTTAGAAAACAGCGGTATTTTTATCGGATGGTGAGAGGAATTTAACCAACCCGTTCGATTCTCCCTCCCAATGCCCGCAACCGCTCATCAATCTGTTGATAGCCACGGTCAATCTGTTCCACATTTTGGATTTCGCTTTGCCCTTCGGCGCACATCGCGGCGATCACCAATGCCATCCCTGCGCGAATATCGGGGCTGGTGAGTCGCTGTCCGTATAAGGGCGAAGGACCCACAATCACCGCACGATGGGGGTCGCCTAAGACAATTCTTGCCCCCATGCCAATTAGTTTATCCACCCAGAACAGGCGGCTTTCAAACATCTTTTCGTGAATCAAGATGGTTCCATGTGCCTGTGTTGCCACCACCACCGCAATCGAAATCAAATCGGCGGCAAAGGCGGGCCACGGTCCGTCATCAATTTTGGTAATTGCCCCATGCAAATCTTCTTGCACTTCTAACCGTTCTTGCACCGGCACATAAATATCGTTACCGTGTACTTCCCACTGCACCCCCAACCGTCCGAAGGCGATAGCCGTCATACGGTGTTCTTGGGGACGGCAGTTGGTGATAGTTAACTCTCCATGCGTTGCCGCCGCCAATCCGATAAAACTGCCTACCTCTAAATAATCCGGTCCGATTTCATAGGTTGCCCCATGAAGCGGTTGCCCCCCGTGAATGGTGAGGTTGTTAGAACCGACTCCTTCAATACTCGCGCCCATCTCAATCAGCAGACGGCACAAATCCTGTACATGCGGTTCACTAGCGGCGTTGTGAATTTTGGTCGTGCCTTGCGTCAGCACTGCCGCCATGATGACATTTTCCGTCGCCATCACGCTCATTTCAATCAGAAACAAATCGGCAGCTTTTAGCCCGTGCGGGGCGCGCAGGACATAACGGTCGGGCAGTACATCTACCTCAACCCCCATCTCTTGAAAGGCAGTAATATGGGCATCCAATGGTCGCCGCCCGATGCGATCCCCGCCGGGGCGGGGAAGCGTGGCTTGCCCTGCCCGCGCCAGCAACGGACCCGCCAATAAGAACGACGCACGAATAGATTTACATAATTCCGGGTTGGGATTGGTGTGGCGCAAATCGTTCAGCTGGAAGGTTACACGCCCATCGCTATGAAATTGAACATCACTGCCCAAATCTTCCACCAATGCTGCCATCACGCGCACATCGGCAATATCGGGAACACGCGTAAGCGTTACAGTGTCATTGGTGAGTAAGGTGGCGGCAATGGTGGGAAGGGCGGCATTTTTGCTCCCTTTGGGTTCAATCACCCCGCGAATGGGGTGCCCACCTTCGATGATAAAACGGGACATAGAGCATCCTTTGAAGTAAGGGTAGGGATTAACTGTTTGAGTATTACATTTATCAGTTACAAGGCATTGCCCTGTGTACTTTTATCTTACTCAATTTGGGGATTTGGCTATTCGACCAAACTCTGACCATTTCAAAGTGGATTCCCTACGAAATCGTTTTGGTTTTCAACAGAGGTGTATCATTTTGAAGAAGTCAGGGTTTTACCTTTTTGAAACGTATTTACATAAATTTATTCATGTTGCGAGGACTCTATGACCACTTCCCCTG
>CBKYSX010000678.1:0-3059 GCA_966690745.1 uncultured Ardenticatenales bacterium | reverse complement strand
TGTTTGAGAGGAGAAAGGAGAGCGGAGAGAACGACAACCCACCCCCTGCCCCCCTCTCAAGAGGGGGAATCGGAGTACAAGCACTTCTCTCTACTCTCCTCTCTTCTCTCTCCACTCTGATTCATGGTCGCCAAAACAGTCTTAGACAAAATCATGCTCTATAAGCGGGAAGAATTACCCCGGCGTAAACGGGAGGTAGCGGAAAGCGACGTTCGCGCCGCCCTTTTTCTCGCACCGCCCCCCCGCGATTTCGCCGCCGCCCTCCGCCAGCCGGGGGTATCGCTGATTGCTGAATGTAAAAAAGCCTCGCCCAGCAAAGGGGTGTTGCGGAACGGCTACAACGCGGCGGAATTGGCGAAAGCGTATGAGGCGAATGGGGCGCGGGCAATCTCGGTGCTAACCGACATTAAGTTCTTTCAAGGCACAATCGAAGATTTGGTAGCGGTGCGGCAGGCGGTCAAACTCCCTGTCCTTCGCAAAGATTTCATTTTTGATTCCTACCAACTGGTTGAAGCCCGGGCGGCGGGAGCCGATGCCATTCTGCTGATTGCCGCTTTACTTAAAGGCAACAGCCTCCGCGACTTCCGCCTGGAGGCGGAGGCGTTGGGTATGCAAGCATTGGTGGAGGTTCACGATGAGGATGAAGTGGCACACGCGCTTGAATCAGGGGCGACGATTATCGGTGTAAATAACCGCGACCTGCGCTATTTCGATGTGGATTTTGAAACCACTGCCCGCCTCCGTCCCTTTATTCCAGACGAATGTATACTGGTGTCGGAAAGCGGCATCCACACTCCCGACGATGTACGCCGCCTTGCCGAAATGGGTGCAGATGCCATGTTGGTCGGCGAAACGTTAGTCAAAGCCAAAAATGTCGGGGCGCGAGTACGGGAATTGGTGGAGGCAGGGAAATGAAAATCAAAATTTGCGGTACCACCTCACTCGACGATGCTCGCCTTGCCGCCGATGCGGGTGCGGATATGTTGGGCTTTATCTTTTATCCGCCCAGCCCGCGCAACGTGACAGTAGAACAGACGGCGGAAATCATTCGCGCCCTGCGTGATGAACGGGGCGATTCTGCCCCGATGATGGTGGGGGTTTTTGTGGATGAACCCGTCGAACGGGTGCAAGCGATCAAAGAACAGGCAGGTCTGGACGCGCTTCAATTGCATGGGAGCGAACCGCCCGTCGAAATGCGTTTGCTCAATCCGTATGCCTTTAAAGCCATTCGCCCCCAGAATCGTGGTGATGCGGAAGGCGCGGCGGCAACCTATAGCCGCGTTCTGCCTGATAATCCAAACCTGCCCCAGTTCCTAATAGATGCCTTCCACCCCTGGCAAATGGGCGGAACGGGTCAAATGGCGGACTGGTCGGCGGCATTGGTGCTGGCGCGACGGTTCCGCCTGATGTTGGCGGGGGGCTTAACCATCGAAAATGTTTCCGAAGCCATTCGGACTGTCCAGCCCTGGGGGGTGGATGTCGTAAGCGGCGTAGAAGCCACTAAGGGCATAAAAGACCCGGAGAAGGTCAGGAAATTCATTGAAATAGTACGAATGTCAGCACTCGGGACGCAGGACGCAGAAACGGCATAATCTCACGCAAAGAACGCCAAGCCGCAAAGGGAATTTTGTTGTTCTCTGTACTACCTGTGGTCATTGGTAGTTCCTGTGTCCTGCCTCCCGCGTCCTCGTAATAAGGAGAGCCACCCAACATGGAAGACTGTATCTTTTGCAAAATCATCGCGGGGCAAATCCCCTCGGCGCGTGTGCATGAAGACGACACCGCGATTATTTTTCTGGACATCAATCAGGCAAGTAAGGGGCATTTGCTAATTGTGCCACGACAGCATGTTGCCGATTTCCACGAATTGGATAGCGACACCGCCGGACATATGGGGCGGCTGGCGTTGGAATGGGCGGGGGTTGCCATGCAAGCGGTGGGTTCCGATGGCTATAACCTCGTTCTGAACAATCGCAAAGAGGCGGGGCAGGAAGTGATGCACACCCATTTGCATATCATTCCCCGTTGGGCGGGGGATGGCTACCTAAAGGGTCCTCTCCCCAACCGTATCGCCGATGGCGCGGAACTCCAAGACACCGCCGCTCTTATCAAAGACGCGAAGTAATTACAGCGACCATAAAGGAACCTAAGAATTCATCTTGCCGTTCCCGTGAACTCTGTGTCCTCTGTGGTTTAGAAATCTGATGCAAACACTCTCTTCTCTCCCTGACGAACGCGGGCGTTTCGGACGCTTCGGCGGCGCGTTCGTGCCGGAAACGCTCGTCCCCGCCATCCGTGAGTTGGAAGCCTCCTATATTGAAGCGCGGGTAGACACCGGCTTTCAGGAAGAACTCGCCCATCTGCAAAAAACCTATGTGGGTCGCCCCACGCCGCTCACCTTAGCACAACGCCTGACAGAGCAGTTGGGCGGCGCGAAAATCTATCTCAAGCGGGAAGATTTGGCACACACCGGGGCGCACAAAATCAATAATGCGCTGGGGCAGGCACTTCTGACCAAACGGCTGGGCAAACAACGGGTCGTGGCGGAAACGGGCGCAGGACAGCATGGGGTCGCCACCGCCACCGTTTGTGCCCTGCTGGGGTTGGAATGTGTCATATATATGGGGACGGAGGATATGCGGCGGCAGGCGTTGAATGTCCTTCGCATGAAACTGCTGGGCGCGGAGGTGAAGGGGGTCAGTACCGGTTCCTGCACCCTCAAGGATGCGATTAACGAGGCAATGCGCGATTGGGTTACGAATGTGCGTACCACCCATTATCTGCTCGGTTCGGCGTTGGGTCCCCACCCCTTCCCGATGATGGTACGCGATTTTCAATCCATCATCGGGCGCGAGGCGAAGGAACAGATTCTGGAAGCGGAAGGACGCTTGCCCGATTTGTTGATTGCCTGTGTCGGCGGCGGCTCCAACGCCATAGGATTATTCCATCCTTTTATTGAAGATGAAGGGGTAGAAATGGTAGGGGTAGAGGCAGGGGGTTTCGGGATTGAATCGGGCAAACACGCCGCCCGTTTCGGCGACCCGAAAGTAGGACGATTG
>CBKYSX010000677.1:0-3063 GCA_966690745.1 uncultured Ardenticatenales bacterium | reverse complement strand
TCTCGCTTTCCTCTTTCCTCTATTCTATTTCTACTCTTCCTTTTTCACCACTCCCAAAGATATAGTGCGGGCACTGTTGTTGCCTGAGGTGCCGGTGGATCAGGGGATCCTAGAAAGAGCGATCCACGATCCCGAACGCGAGATTGTGACCCGCGGTGTGGAAGCCGCCTGTGCGCTGGTCAGAGCAGGGCGGCTCACGCCAGAGTTTCTCGCCAGGGATCGGATTAGCACCTATCCTTATTTTAAGATCCCGCTACTGTCCATTGAGTGTTTGATCGAGTTGGACCTGCCGGAGACAATGGAATGGGTGAGTCGATTTGCCACGGTCCGGTCAGAAAAACCGCGCTTAGCGATTGGACATTATATCGAACGGCGGTACCGCGAGGGTCGCCTTGGGGACGCGGCACGGATGCAGGCACTACACTTTTTGTCACGACGGTGCCTCGTTGGGACCTACCCTAGACTATTTAAAGCGGGTGCTTCAGCAACTGGAAGGCGGAGGGGAATGAGCAATGGGAGGAGAGTCAACGCCTAGGGATTATCTCCTGTTCCAATGCCCCGCACGCTTCATGGTGCGGTCCCGCCGCCTGTGCCAACGGAGTGGGTTACCGTTTCGCCTCCGGCGCGGTTCCTTTGGGCGGAAACACGTGCCACTTGCCGTCGGACACCACTTTGACTATGCCGCCTGCGACGACAATCACACTTTGGTCGTCCGTGACATACAGGGGTACGTCCGATGTCACGACAAGGCACGCCATGGGCTCAAGCGTAATCCCTAGAAAGTAGTCAGAATCCAGAGACGGACGCGAGATGAAGTTGACGAACTTAAAGGTCTGATCGCTTCCGGCACACGGCGTTGCGGCTTTACCATAGAGGTCATCTTACGCTCCTCTAGGGTAGGAATAGAGCCTAGGAAACCTGTATGAAATACGACACGTCCGTATATAATCAGTGGAACCGAGCGGTCTTGGCACAAAATGGAACGAACCGATGTGGGCGTGAGTAACCTTACGAGGAGATTCTCGGATGCGAGGCACGGCGAGTAAATGGTACAACGTCAGAGTATATGGCGCACAGGGTACGTATGACGGCGATCCTACTTATGGGGACGATGCGCCAGGGGTTCAGGCCGCCATCAACGCGGCATCCCAACAGGGCGGCACGGTCTATTTCCCGAGCGGGTACTATCTGCTAAGGACACCCCTGGAGATTAAGGGGGCCATTAGTCTTACAGGGTATATAGGCGAAGTACCCCATAAAGGGACAGGTCCCCTAGATCGCCATGAAGCCTTTCCGCGTCGCCGTAACAACGGCACGCGCTATAACGGGGCGTGGCTTTTGTTTCAAGAGCCTTTTGGCAAACCCGCCATTCTGATTACGGGGAACGGCACGGTGATACGCGACCTTAGTTTTTGTCACGATCAACCGTTGCCCACCGTGACGCCCTGGTCCCCAAAACCGCATGATTATGTGCTGGACATCGTTGCCACCGATGTGCTCTTAAGTGACTTGTTCTTTTACAATCCAACGCACGCAATCCGCATTACCTTGGGTCAACGCATTGTGCTGAATCGCATTTTTGGTCAGCCTTTAACCAAAGGAATCTTCATTCAACGATGTGTGGATACCGCACGGTTCCTGGATATTGCCTTCTGGCCCTATTGGAGCGATCATGTGGCGGTGAAAGCATGGCAAAAAGCGCACGCCGTGGCGATTCACTCGCTCTGGAATGACAATCCGCATTTTGCGAATCTGCACCTGTATGCTTACAAGATTGGCATGCATCTTGGCGGTAAGCCTGAAGACGGAGGTACGACGCGCGCCTTTCGGGTGACCGATGCGGACATGGATGAATGTCTGATTGCGATGTTAATCGACCGATTTGCCGCGAATTTTCCGGTCACGGGGCAAGTGGTGAACCTGACGGCAGGCGGATTCTGGGACGACAATCCGGACAACCTGGGGATTTCGGTGGTGAATGAAAATATCCGGCTCCAGCTCACCAATATTGCGCTGAGCTATCTGGGCGGTCCCGGCATCTCGGTCTGGGCAACCGCCGCCACTGTGGTCACGATTGAGAATATTCGCGTGGAATTCTGGAACCGTGCGCACACCAACAAAGCCGCGATTATGGCAGTTCCCGGTGCCTAGGTGGTGCTTGGCTATTCACAGTTCTTTGACAAAGGCAACGGTGCCCCGTCTTTTATCGGGCATAATGTGAACTCAGCCCGGCGACATCTCCCGTCAGTGCCGGGGTAACGAACAGTCGGACGTTTGCTTAAAATCAGATAGTTGAGCCCATCAAAAATTAGGACTCGACCTAAATACAGGTACATGTAGCCCATCACAAGTGATGACGTAAATGGATGGTCTGTTTTTCAGGCTCGCGAGAATTGGCAAAAACGATATGTAGCGCAGGCAGTCGGCGGGGTTTTCGTGATTCCTGGACTGTCTGATGCTATTGGAGGATCTCTTGAGCGAAGGTATGCATCCGACGAAGCACGGGCGGCTAAATCGGGAAACATCAGACTCAGTGGATATGGTGGGCAGGCATGGGGACGAGCCATGTTTGGGTTGCCCTCAACAGGTAAGACTACAACTGCACCCCCTAACGACAAAGTGTTCGACAAGCGAGTGCTGAAGACCCTTGACGACCTTTCCTCCTCCAGCGAAGAGGAGCAGAAGGATGTTGAACGCACCCGTGTCCCGCTTACATCGGTCCCGACCACCGAGAACCGCCCTAAAAAGGTTACCAAAAAGCGGAAGCGGTTCTCAGATTCCAGCTCTGAAAGCGATTCCGGCTCCGATTACGAAGAGACTACTACTACCAAAAGGCGTAATTCCGGCACGCGTTCAAAAGCGAAGTCAGGTTCAAGTGCAACCAAACGCAAACCTCCACGTAAAAAGCACCGCGTTGAAAACAAGCAGGAAGTTAGGGAGAAGCAAATGGAAAGCGACACGTCCACAGAAAAACGTGCACATGAACAAGATGAGGAATCCGAGTATACCTAGAGGGTGTTATGAACTAAGAAGGGAGAAAAGGTTGTAAAATAGGAGGATGGA
>CBKYSX010000676.1:0-3069 GCA_966690745.1 uncultured Ardenticatenales bacterium | reverse complement strand
ATGCCGACCGGGTGCGGGACTATCAACGCGATCACTTTGCCCGCCCGACGAGTAATCATTGTGTGTTGGAGCTGTTGCCGTTGCCCTCGCCTTCCACGAACCATTGGATTTATTCCGGGTGTTCGGAGTTGCCTTATCTTGCCAACCGCGACCATTACCGTACTTTTGTTGCGCCTTATCGTATCGCCCATTTGCAAGGGTTGATTGAGCACCATCGTCCGCCGTATGTCATTTTTTACAGTTTTGGCTATCGGTTGAATTATTGGGAGAAAATCGCGGGGGTGGCGTTGCGCGAACACCCCGATGCGGACTGTGCGTTGGGGCGCAGGGATGAGACGATGTTCGTGGTGATGAAACATCCGGCGACCAAAGGGGTGACGGGGGATTATTATCAGAGGATGGGGCGGATGGTGCGGCGGCGGTGAGCGGGGAAACGGCGACCTCACCCCCCAACCCCCTCTCCATGGTGGAGCGGGGGAGTGGTAGGGGCGACAGCATCCGCACGAGATTGTTATTTAGTGTTTTTCGGGAATGGAACCGCTGTTGTGAACGGGCGGGGGTGGGGCGTGACGGATGCTTCGCCCTGCCGTACGGACGGGACGCAGGGGTGAAATATTGGGGTTGTGCGTTAGGTAGGGGAGAACGGCGACCCACCCCCCTTCCCCCCTCCCAAGAGGGGGCGTGCGCGGGAAATGACGATGGATTGGATATTGTCGCCCTTGATTAGGAATATTGAAACGACGACGGCGACCCACCCCCCTTTCCCCCTCCCAGGAGGGGGCGTGGGAAACGGATAGAGGGTAGGGGGAGGGAGTAAAGAAACCGAGTTTTCAACGGCAGAAACTCGGTTTCGGTGGCTGGGAAACCCCGTTTCGGGGTGTGTCTATAGCCCTGTCCCTTTAGGGCGGGGAACGGATTATGAAGGATGGAACGATGTCTGCGCGTACGATTGATGAGGTGTTGGAGCAGTTGGATGAGATTATCGCCGTCAGTAAGCGGGAGGCAGATGTGGGCGGCTATTTTGCCGCGCTCTACCGGCGGGTGACGGCGGGGGTAAAGGATGGAATTGCCGCCGGGCGGTTTGAGGATGGTCCGCGTATGGAGGCATTGGATGTACGGTTTGCCAACCGCTATTTGGAGGCGTGGTATCAGCACCGGCGTGGGGAGCGTCCGACGATGGCGTGGTTGTATGCGTTTCGTACCGCCGACGGGAAACGGGGGTTAATCCTTCAGCATTTGTTGTTGGGGATGAACGCGCATATCAATCTTGATCTGGCGATTGCCGCCGCGCAGACGGCTCCGGGATCTGCTTATCGGAAGATGGAGCGGGATTTTATGGAGATTAATAACCTGTTGGGCGGGTTGTATGCGGATACGGAGTATGCGTTGACGCAAGCCGCGCCCTTGTTGCGGTTGCTGGATCGGTTGAATCATAAGCCGCTCGCCGAGGCGGTTTGTAATTTTAGTATTGTGAAGGCGCGTCAGGCGGCGTGGGAGGCGGGGTTGAGGCTTTCGATTTTGCCGCCCCGTTTGCAGGCAGGGGAGATTGCCGCGCTGGACCACAGCACGACCCTGTTGGCGGGGATGATTTGTAACCCGGCGCAGGAGATTACGACGTTGTATAAGACGATTCGGGCGGGAGAGGTGCGGGATGTGGCGACGGTGATCGGGTTGATTAGTGGTTAGTGAAAAGTGAATAGTGAACGGAAGTGACGACAGCAACGACAGTGAACGGCAGAAACGACGACCTCACCCCCCGACCCCCTCTCCATCGTGGAGAGGGGGAGATGATGTAGGGGCGGGTCAGGCTTTCCATAGCCATCCAAAATGAACCCGTTGACCCGCCCGCCGTAGACCTCACCCCCGGACCCCCTCGCCATCGTGGAGAGGGGGAGTGGTAGGGGCGAAGCATGCGCCCGGGGTTGTTGGGGGTGTTTTTCGGGAATGGAACCCATGTTGTGAACGGGCGGGTGTGGAGCGGACGGATGCTTCGCCCTACCGTACGGACGGGACGCAGGACGCAATACGCAGGGGTATATTATTTGCGTGGGGGCGGGGGAAACGGCGACCCAGCCCCCTTCCCCCTCCCAAGAGGCTGAGTCCCCGACAGAAAATTTGTTCATGCGTAAATGGCAAATGGCAAGCGGGGTTTCTTGTAAGAAACCTGCCAAGAATTACAAGGTTGCCAAGCGTACCATTTTCTGTCTGCTCTCTCAAAGCGGTTCCCATCCAAAAAACTGTCGGGGACTCAGCTCCCAAGAGGGGGCGTGGGAAATGAGTAGAGGGTAGGGGGAGGAAGAAAGAAACCGGGTTTTCGATAATAAAGGGCAGAAACCCGGTTTCGATATTAGGTTTTCGGTGCGTGTGTTTAGCCCCGCCCCTTTAGGGCGGGAAGAAAGAAAACGAGTTTTCGGGAAATTGAGGGAAAGCGATGCCTACAACGCCGGATCGTGCAATCAATATTTTAATGGAGGGGAACCGGCGATTTGCCGAGAACAAGCCCCAACGGATTAATCAACATCCGTCATATCGCCAGATGTTGCTGGAAAGCCAGGAGCCGTTTGCAGTGATTTTTGGCTGTGTGGATTCCAGGGTGCCGCCCGAATTGATTTTTGATCACGGGTTGGGGGATTTGCTGGTGATTCGCACGGCGGGACATGCGGTGGATAAGACGGTGCTGGCAAGTATGGAGTTCGGGGTGTCTGTGTTGCATGTGCGGCTGATTCTGGTGCTGGGGCATGATTATTGCGGGGCGGTGAAGGCGACCATAGATGCGGTGAAGGAGGATGTGACACCGCCTTCGTATCTGGGGGAGTTGGTGACGCAGTTGCGCCCGGCAGTGGAAGTAGCGGAGGCGCAGAGCGGCGATATGCTTGCCAATGCGATTGCCGCCAATGTGCAGATGACGGTGCGGGATTTACGCGCCAATCCGTTATGGCAGGATGAATTGGAGGCGGGGACGCTGAAGATTATCGGGGCGAATTACGACCTGGAAACGGGGTTGGTGCAGATGTTAACGGATGAGTGAAGGTACATGCAAGGTGTGACGGAAGGATGACCACGATGCAA
>CBKYSX010000675.1:0-3077 GCA_966690745.1 uncultured Ardenticatenales bacterium | reverse complement strand
CATCCCCGCTTTTGCCCTGCTGGTTGTTGCCGGAGCCGTGCAATCCCCGTTCGGCGCGGAAGTGAATCCCCCCCTGAAAGGAAATCAAGGTGTTGTCCTGCGCGTTGACGCGCAGATAGACATTGCCGCCACGCCCGCCGTTACCCCCGGCGGGTCCGCCCTGCGGCACAAATTTTTCGCGGCGGAAGGCGACCACGCCGTTCCCGCCATCGCCCGCTTTTACATAAATGCGGGCTTCATCCATAAATCGTTGTTCAGACATAGTATTGTTGCGTGTTGCATGGTGCGTGGGAACGACAGAAAGCAGGACGCAAAAACGACAAGTTCACCACAAAGAACACAAAGAACACAGAGCACACAAAGACGGCAAAAACGATTCTGTCGTTCTTTGTGAACTTTGTGCCTCTTCGTGTCCTTTGTGTTATGCCGTAATCCGTTCCCGCTTTCCGTCCCTCGATCCGCACCAAAAACAACATATCCTTTTGCGTTGTTTCGGTTATTAAAAGAGAAGCTTAAGGAATTAAAGAGGCACGTCAACTTTTACAGAAAAGGGGAGTGATATGAGGGTATCACTCTAATTCCTTCTCAATCAAAAGCCGTTCCTCATCGGGCAACCACCCCGCCGCCGATGCCAACAGCCACTGTTCAAGCGTACGTTCCGGGTCCCCCAGATAATAGGTTCCGTTGGTGTGAACGACTTCAACAATCCCATCATAGACAATGAGTTCTTGAATGCCGTTCGCGCCAATGGCTCCCTGCCGCCGCACCATAAAGCCCTGGTAGCCCAACCCACCCCGTTCGCTCACCGCTCCGGCGGGCAATTCTGCCACCCTTGCTTCCAATTCCTCTGCCGCTTGCGGCGACAACTGCCCGTGCGGATTTGCCCGCCCCGAATAGAGCAGGGCTTCCACCTGCCACGACCCGGGAGACACCGGGAGCGGTTCGGAGACACACCCTGACAATAGTGTAATGGTTATTGTTAGTACGGCGACCATCATTGTTGAGGCAACGCCTCTTGTAGTGGTGTATATTAACATAATAATTGCCGTGTGCTGATTGCTTCATTGCCCTCAATAAAAAGGGGAAGCGTTATGGATGGCGACACCGGGTTTCTTTCTCACGCTCATTACTACGTTCGGACATCATAGCACTTAATAATTTCGCCCCCGCATAATCCCGTAACCAATCCCACCCCGGTATATTACAATCGCATCCTTCCCCGATAAGGTTGACGCAACGGGGTTGTGTGCCAAAATGAAGAGAGCATTTTTGCGTCCTGCGTCTTGCGTTCTGAAGTGCGGGTACCCCGGCGGGTATGCCCACATTCTCCATCCCGAAAGCCTATATCTCATGCCACAGCCAACCACCCCGTTCACCCATAAACATATCCTGCTGGGGGTTTCCGGCAGTATCTCTACCTATAAGGCAGTGGGGCTGGCGAGCCGTTTGGTACAGGCGGGGGCAACGGTGGATGTGCTGATGACGGAAGCGGCACTGAAAATGGTCACGCCCCTCTCTTTCCAAGCCATCACCCACCGCCCGGTGCTCACCGATATGTGGACGCAGGGCGCGGAAATCGAGGTCGGGCATGTCACGCTGGCAAAAGAAGCCGATGCTTTGCTCATCGCCCCCGCCACCGCCAATACCTTGGCAAAGGTGGCGTTGGGCTTTGCCGATAATTACCTTACTACCACCGCCCTGGCATTGCGCGGCGCAATGGTCGTGGCTCCGGCAATGGAGACGGGCATGTGGTTCAACCCTGCCACGCAGGGGCATGTGCGAACTTTAACCGAACGGGGCGTGTGGCTCGTGCCGCCGGAAGAAGGCTATCTGGCGAGCGGAGCGTTGGGAACGGGACGGCTGGCGGCAGAAGAAAAGATTTTAGCCATGCTGGAACAGGCGTTGGGACCGAACGATCTGAAAGGGGTGCGGGTATTGGTGACTGCGGGGGGCACGCAAGAAGCGATTGACCCCGTGCGTTATATTTCCAACCATTCCAGTGGCAAAATGGGCTATGCCGTTGCGGAAGCCGCGGCGCGGCGCGGCGCAGAAGTGACGTTGGTGTCTGGTCCTGTTGCCCTTTCCACACCCATCGGGGTAAAGGTTATTTCGGTATCCAGCGCAGAGCAGATGTTAAATGCGGTCTTGGAAGCCCTGCCCGCCACCGATGTTCTGCTCAAAGCGGCGGCGGTTGCCGATTATCGCCCCGCCGACCCCGCCACTCATAAAATTAAGAAAAAAGATGAGGAGTTAAGCATCCCATTGATGCGAAACCCCGACATCTTGTTGGCGGTGAAAGAGCATCGCCACGAGGGTTTGACAGTAGTGGGGTGGGCGGCGGAAACCAACGATCTGGTTGCCTATGCCGAGGACAAACTACGCCGCAAAGGATTGGATATGATTGTAGCAAACCCCGTTCCTCAAAGTTTCGCGGGGGATACCGTACAAGCCACCCTCCTGCGCCGCGACGGCACCCATGATGCCCTTGAACCCATGCCCAAACGGGAACTGGCGAACCGCATTTTGGATGAGGTGGTGCGGGTACGGCGAAACGGCGGGACGCGGGACGCAGGACGCAAGACGCAATAAAAATTCCTTCTTTGGCGGAATCTCGCAAGCACATATCTATAACCCCGTCCCTTTAGGGCTAAGAATTACTCACATTTATCGGTTATATGGAATATAACCCTAAAAGTTGTTTGGTAGGGGCGGGTCATCGGAATGCAGAGCGATGCAACCACCGTTAAAGACCCGCCCGCCTTCCAAAATGGGGCATGGATTGGCGACAACGGCGGTCGGGTAGTCGGCATGGCGGGTTTAATGTTATAGAACGCACACCCGCCCGCCGTTGGGAGTGGTGGCGTTGGTTGCATACATTCATGTTAAGCGCAGAACGGGTCACACATCATTTTTACAGCGACAAGGGAAGCCTGTTGGCATTGCAGGATGTCACGCTACGGATGGCGGAGGGGGAATTTGTCGCCCTCGTCGGACCGAGTGGGAGCGGCAAAACTACCCTGCTACGGATGGTTGCGGGGCTGGAAACGCCCGAACAGGGGACGATTTATTACAAAAAT
>CBKYSX010000674.1:0-3077 GCA_966690745.1 uncultured Ardenticatenales bacterium | reverse complement strand
AAGCATGAAAAGAAAAAGTATAGGCGCGAATAACCCGATGATTGAATAGATTGAAGATGAAGAGAGGAACTGAAAAAATCTGGTTCCGCCCTCCGACGTGAGGAGCTGGGCAATATAAGGTGAGCCGATCAATAGGAATATCAATAGTTCAGCCACAACAAACCACTTCAATTTACCGGGAACGTTTTGTAATTTTGGATACTGTAAAATTGCTATTAAGAGGGCGATCAGAAAACAGGGCAAAGCCAGAAAGCGGGCTACAAGGAGTTCTCCGTCAAGGGTTGGGGCGGCTTGTTTATATTCGTCATAAAACATAAAGAGCAAAATTGCTGTTGCCACGAAAATGCCCCCAACCCAAGACCTGATTTCTGAAACGGTTGCCTTTCCAAAGCGACTGTTAATATCAAATATCGCAAAAACTGAACCCCCATAGAGGAACAGTATTTCAAGGTTCATTGAATCACTCCATCGGTTGACAGGAACGGGGTTCATCCCCCGATGTTTCCCAATCTCCCGAAATCAGAAAGAGGCGATGGCTTTCCAAACCGTAAAAGTCGTCCATTTCTAACACAACGGCACGGTCACAGGAGGCGAGACGGTATTGATGGTTGTTACCGAAACAGAGCAGAGTTGGTTTTTCTTCCAGATAGAACGGTATTAATGCCTGTATCCCCAACGGAAACCGCGCACTATCTTCTTGATAAGCAAGCAATGCCTGACGGACGGGTTCCACTTGCCGGCGATGAATCCCGTTACACGCCGCCCCCGGCGCGAAATACCCAATGGCAGGGGATAGCATCAGCACTAAACCAAGCGGGGTCAAGAGCCACACCCATCGGTTTACCGTAAAATCGGCAGTGGGCGTGGTGGCGCGGTAAAATGCGGCGATAACCAACACCACAACACTCATGGGGGTCAGGCAGAAACTGATAAACATGAGAGGACGGTTGGGGTCGGCAAGATCCAAAGAGGCAATAAAACTAAGTACGATAAGAAATAGTGCTATCAAAACAACTGCCCATGCCACCCCACGCCGTATGGAGCGTGTAAACCGGGGTAGTAGCACCATGAATACAATAAGCAAAATAGAGGCGACGAGATGGAGCGTAAAAATAAAAAAGGTGGTCATCGGAGTTACATTTCCCTTTTCGGGTAAAAGCGATGGCTGGCAGAAAGGTTAATTACAATCCAGCCACACATCGAAATCATGTCCCCAGCCGGTGCGATTACCATTGAGAATGTAAACTGATTGGGCGGACGGGCTAATTTTCTGCAACACCAGTACGGTAAGCGTGTCGCACGTTCGTAAATGGTAACGATTTGTATCACCGCCGAAACAGAGCAACCCCGGTGGTTGTTCGATATAGTAGGGGATTAATGCCTGTATTCCCAACGGGAACCGTGCGCTGTCCTCTTGATAGCGATGCAACCCTTCAATAGTGTCAGCCAATTGCCATTGATGAATCCGGGTACACAGCTCTTCAACCCCTTCCGTTCCGATAACGGGTGACCATACCACCCCCATACCAATCATAAAGGTCAGTACCACCCGTTGCACGCGGTCGGGCATAAAGCGCAGATTGGACTGTTCCAACATGAGGCACGTCCAGAAAAAGAATGTGAGCAACGGGAGCATACAGACGTAGATAAGCTTAATGATTGGTCCATTGGCATTGGTATTTGTAGCGTAGTCCCTCGAATACAGGAATAGTGAAACTGCTACGAAAATCATAACACTTATCATCCCTAATCGGGCATATTGCCGTAATTCCAACGGGGAATGTTGGTGTAGCGTTAAGGCAACGTATAAAGCACTCCCTACCGCCCCCGTATACAACAACGTAATTCCAAAACCCACAAGGGAAGTTTCCATCATATCGCCCCTCATATTGCATTGACTCTATATCATTACATTACAACGCAATTTCCCTATCAATACCTATCCAATGGTTCTGATAGGGTGTCAGAGGCTGTCAAAAATGGACTCAATACCCTTCCCGCGATTCAATCAATGCTCCGTTTCATAATAACAAGATAAGGGGAGTAAAAAAGAAACCGGGTTTTCAACGGCAGAAACCTGGTTTCGCTGCTTGAAGTATATTCTCCATGTCATGCATCACGCACCACCATAAAGAATAGGGTCAGAGGTTTAATACCTCTGACCCTATGAATCGTCTGCGGTGCAAGGGGAGTTATGAAAGGGCTACCGAAGGACGGACAAGGGCGCGTTGTTGAGCATTCCATACTTTGCGCCGCTGTTTGGACGCATGGTTCCACGCATATTCAACAGGCACTGCACCGCGATACAGTGCCTTTGCCAGAATAAAGCGATTGAGGTCCAGAATCGTCCAGCACCAGAAGGTAAAGGAAGCCGTCGCAATCGAAGCCCCGACCCAGAGCAAAATATCTACCACTTTGCCTCCGGCGCGGGCGATTTTGATATAGGTCATATACAGAAACCAGCACCCGATGAGCAGAAGTGGGACAACCACCATCATCAGGGCGTTGGTTTGGGACGGGTTCTCGCCGACATTGGGCGCAACCACATTCATCAGGGTTGCCAGCACCAACCCGACGATGGTCAGTTCCAGCAGTTCCAACAAGTAAAGATTAGTGCGTAGTTTTGACATGGGTATCTCCTTATAAAAGCGTAGTTAGTTCACCGCACGTTCGACGGTGACCGGTTCGCGTAACACACAGCGAAATGTGCCTTCAGCCGCAGGGTCGGCGTAGCGGAAAACGGTTCCGGCAACGACCACTGGATCGGTATGGCCGACCACTTGATTGTCGCTTGTGTGTACCCGCAAATCGTCATCACTAAAATTATCAGGAACCATCTCCATCTGGTTTGCCCCGGTGCCGATGTCGAAATTAACCCCCACCTTTGCTCCTTCGCCGTCGGGCAATTCGTACAAATTCAGCAGGGCAGTATCGCTGACACTGAACATTAAGGGCAGACGCAGATACCCTTCCAGTGATACCCGTTGGTCGGCGTTGGCTTCAGAACATAAATCAGCAAAGGTAGTTGCCGTCGCGGGCGGAGGTGGGGTGCTACAACCCACTAGCCCTATCATCAG
>CBKYSX010000673.1:0-3091 GCA_966690745.1 uncultured Ardenticatenales bacterium | reverse complement strand
CCCGCCCGATGAAAGGCGTGGTGGGCGGAGGCAAATTGTGGGGATAGGGCGTGGGGGTACTCAGGCGACTTATAGCAACAGGCGCATCCGGGGACCCATCGCGGATCGCCTCATACAACAGCGTCGTTTCGGCTTCCGGTTCAACCCCCAACCCCTCCGCCAGCACATGACGGCACTGTGCGTATTGCTCCAATGCGGCATGACGCTCCCCGTGCAACACCAGTAAGCGCATGACATCCCGATGTGCGACTTCGCGCCAGGGGTCCATCTCCAATTGCCGCCGGGCAAAACGAATTGCCGCTTTATACGCGCCCCGCTGTTCGTGAAACAGCACCAGACGGAATAATGCCTCCAATAAACGATGATGTATCCATTCCCGTTTCAGCAATGCCCATTCCTCAAATTCCGTGCTATCGGCAAGCGAGAATTGGGAGAGAAAGGGACCACGATAAAGCGCAACCGCCCGCTCCAATCGGTCCGCACAGGGGCGGCATTGCCCCGCGTGTCGGTGGGAATGGTGTTCTGCTTCGTTCAGCAGGGTCAACAATTCGGTAAGGTCAAGCCAACTATCCGCCTCACGATTCCATTGAATCGAAGCGCGATCAATGTGTAAAAAAGGAGGATCGGCGGCGGGGTCGGCAATCGCACGACGAAGCGTTGCCAGTGCCTGCCGCAGATTGGTACGGGCGGAAGCCTCCGGCAAATCAGCCCAGAGCAATCCCGTCAATGCCTCGCGGCGATGGGGACGGTCGGATTCCACCGCCAGATATGCCAACAACGCCCGCACCTTGTCATACTCAAACGCTGTGACAGGTCGCTCATCGAGCGTGACCAGCATCGGTCCTAACAAATAAAGGGCAAGGTGGGGCATCGTTGTCCATTCATGGGATACGTGAAAAAAGGGGCGACCTATACAGGCAACCGCCCGAAAAGTATAGTGACGGAGGGGGTATCACGCAATGCGCTTTTTCCCCCTCACGTTTTCCTCACGGTGAAAGCATATTCTCCTCATACCATGCAACACAGGAAACCTCACTACGCTTCTTATCTGCTCCGCTTATGGGTTATCGAGCGTGACGCACAAACGATATGGTGTGCGTCGCTGGAAAATCCTATGACGGGGGGACGGCATGGTTTTAGCACTGTCGAGCGGCTCTTTGACTTTCTCCGCCACCACTGTGAGGAAGCCCTCGAACCCGCTCCACCTCAAGAATAAGAGTCTGTCGCTCCCACATGAAAGGAAATCTCATGTCCCTCGCCAAACCTGCCCGCACCTTTGTCTTGTTCCTTTTCACTGCCATACCGCTTTTTGTTGTATTTGCGTTTGGAATGTTACCACGCCTATCGGCGGCACCACCATCCGGATCGGGGACGATTGCCTATGTGCGCGGTGATACCGCAGATGAAATACGGCTTGTCCAACCGGATGGCACGAATGACCGCCTTTTATGGAGTCACGGTCTGGATGACCCTGAAGAATTCTACGGGGTCTGGCAATTGGACTGGCGACCCGATGGAACCGAGGTAGCGTTTGTAGGCAACCACGAGAATGTTTGCTCCTTGAATAGTGCCGATGTATACGCCATTGGTGCAAATGGTGCGGACTACCGCCGAATAACACAAGCCCCTGCCTGTGACGCACTGGCAACCTATCCTAAAGGAACGGTGGTAATTCCGGTGCAGAATGATAGTATCTTTGGTGAAACCTTTACCGGTTTTGTCTACTTTCAGGGTGCGCCATCGGCTCAATTTGTCTCTCTGCCCCCTGGCGGTAGCAGTACCCTGACCTTTACTAATGTCGCTGACTTTGGGCAGGATTTTCTACAGGTGGCGGTGATGATTGTGGGGAGTAATCGTGAGATTAGTTTTTCGACCGCAGGGGATGTGATTCCTAATGGCTCTATTACGACCGGCACTATGTCGCTTTACAATCCTGTCACTTACTGGGAAGCACACTCGACTACATGGCGAAGCGATGGGAGCAAAGTGGGGTACGTGCTTAATTTTAACAGTCTCTTTGAATTACCGCCCCACCCCACCCCCCTGGACCTGAGCGAGCATATTCTGGAAGCGGATAATTCAGACCTGCCCGATTTTGTGGACTTGCTGAAATGGGGTCCTCCCTCGCGGGCGAACAACCTGCTCTATTCCGGCAATGTCGCTTTTGATGCCGAAGGGATTTATCTTGTATCGGAAGGAAGTAGCACCGCCGGGCAACGGCTTCTTGCCTTTGAAGTGTGGGAAAATGTGCTGGGGCTGGCGTGGTTACCCGATGGTTCCGGCTTTGTCTATTCCCGCATTGAAACCAACGACTGGTATGAGCCTATCAGTGCGAATCTCTTCCTGTACACCTTTGCAACCCAATCCACCACGCGTCTGACCTCCTATGAAAATCTCTATGCCGGAAACTTGAGCGTGTCGCCGGACGGTGAGCAAATCGTTTTCGAGCGGGGTACAACGATGGACGAATACCATTCTGTTATCACCGACCCTGATATCTGGGTGATGAATCGGGATGGAAGCGGGCAAACCCTGCTCATCGAAAATGGACGTGCGCCGGATTGGGGTATTACTGCTACAACACCCCCACCTTCCACGCCAACACCGCCGGTTCCATCCCCGACTCCTTCCTCACCCCCCTTACCCGAACGACTTTTCTTGCCTATGATCAAACGAGGGTAATTAGATGTACAATCAAACGCGGGAATATACGATGTGTATATCCCCGCGTTCTTATTCCTACTTGCTGACATAAGCCTTGGTTAAATACGTTATGTCAATATTATTCCTACCAGTCCAACACCGTGATTCTATTTTTAGGACGATTGAACAGTTCGCAGATACTGGCATTGATAAAAGTGGTATCGGCATTGCGTGTTACCCCATACCCTTCATGGATATGTCCGAAAATATGCAAACGGGGTTTCACCCTTAACACTGCTTCATACAATTCGGCACAGCCTACATGTTGCCATAGCACCGTTCGGTCGCCATGTCCCTGCGGTGGACCATGCGTAATCAAAATATCGGTTTCAGAGGGAATCAAATCCCATTTTTCTTTTAGTGCTCTCCCACGCGGTAGATTAAACGC
>CBKYSX010000672.1:0-3094 GCA_966690745.1 uncultured Ardenticatenales bacterium | reverse complement strand
CCCACCCGCAACAGCTTCCAACAAATTGCGGGTGGCGCGGCGGTGCTAACCCTTGCGTCTCTGTTGCCTTTTGTCGGTTGGTTTATTTTGCTTCCCTATCTGCTCTTTGTGGGGTTGGGCGCGGCGATTATGAGCCTGTTTTCGGGGCGGGGTGGGGAGAAGGAAGGGATGGAGGAGAAAATATGAAGTTGGAAAGCCAATTCCTCTAATACCTTAATGGGAACCCCCCGCATGGAGTAAAGACAAGAATTGTTATCTTCGTTCGTCAAAGGTGGTTATTGTTACATATGGGTCTCCGTTAATGCTTCCTTCCCCAACATTAGAAGCCCATACAGAATAGGTTCGCCACTCTGCTACCACGTCATTTGGAGGTGCATATACGCGAATGGTTGCTTCGGATTCTCCCACCAAAAATACCGCACTGGTATGCTCTAAAATATAACTGTGATGGTCACCCTGCGTATCCGCGCTTAGCCTCTACCCCATTCTCTTCCTCCTTAAAACAACAATGCCGGAATTTCCGCCAGTGTCCGTATCTCTGTTGCCAGCGTAGGGTCGGGGCATTGGTCGTCGTAGCGGTTGAGCCAGATCGCACGGATTCCAACCGTCCGCGCCCCTAAGACATCACTCGCCCACGAATCCCCCACCATTACCGCCTTATCCGGGGAGGTGTGTAGCCGTGCTAACGCCATCTGAAAGATACGGGGGTCGGGTTTGGTGACTTGTGCGTCCTCCGATGTCAGCAAATCATCAATCAGGTCGGTGATACCGCAATGGGCAAGTTTTTCCACCTGTTCGACGGTCATATTGTTGGTGATAATCCCAATTTTCAACCCCCGTTCGCGCAAGGTGGTCAGCAATTCCACCGTCCCCGCCACCACCTGCCGGTTTTGCTGATAACAATTCCGTGCCATCCGTGCGATGGTGTCCGCCTCAAAATCGTCAATCAGCGCGTCAACATGAGCAAAAACTTTCTGCCAGCGCAAAGCCCGCGCCTTTTCAAAGGTAAGCCGCCCCGCTAATACGTCAAGATGGGTGCGTTCCAACCACTCACCGTAGATGGTTTCCAATGCGGGGATTTCTATCGCCTGTAATGCGATATGCGCCGAACGGATAGTGGCGAGGGCGCACAGACTGGCGTGGCGGTGGTCAAAGAGGGTATCGTCTAGGTCAAAAAGGATAGTTTGCATCAGCTATAGTCCCATTGACGGTAATTTTGGGGAATGTTACACTCAGTCGCATGAGCATCTGGTTCGATATCGTCCTTATCTTTCTTCTACTTGCCGGTATCGCGGCGGGATTTGCCATGGGGCTGTTCCGCCAAATCGTCAACGTGCTTGCCCTGCTCTTTGCCTTCGTCTTCGCATCCTATTACCAACCGAATATCGCGCGGTTTGTGCGCGAACGGCTTGGCGAAGAGGAAGGGTTCGGGCGGGATGCGTTGGTCTATTTCCTCGTCTTCCTTGCCATCTGGCTCTTCATCAATTTTGGGGTTGCCTTTAGTTTCCGTTCCCCGCCCCGTTTCCTTCCGGGAACGTTGGACCGTCTGGCGGGAATGGTGGTTGGTGTGGCATCCGGTACGATTATTGTGGTAATCATCACGCTTCTACTCAATTATGCCACAACGGTGACGTGGCCACGCAATGATGAGTTGCGGGTCTTTATCAATGAGGGAATCAATGCCTCGACGATTCGCGGGATGTTGTTTGCCTATGTTCCGGAGGTGACGGAGTATCTGGAGCCATTGCTGCCCCGCGGGTTGCCTGCCTTCTTTAGCGAGGCATTTTTCAACTAGCGCACATCCTACGGTTAAAAGTAAAGTGGGTAGGTCGTTTACGATAAAACGATACTACCCTCTTTTACATTGGGTTGACAGCGGCTGAAAAGACGAAGAACCGCATTTTTCCACCCTCTACGCCCGTTTATAGGCGAGTTTTGACGAATTTTAGACAAACTATTGAAATTCTCCCCAATAATGCCTTATAATGGGTCAACCTGCGTCCCGCACCGTCAGCATGAAGCACAGCGGTCTGTTTGTTTAGAATAGCGTATAGGCAACATACGCTGATTTTGGGGAGAACGTAGGGTTTACCATGTCGAAGGTTGTAAAGGGGGGGAACCCAACAAATGAACACCATGAACGATGTCGTGCTGGAATGCAAGGATTGCGGGCGGACGTTTACCTTTACCAAAGGGGAACAAGAATTTTATGCGATGAAGGGCTTGAGCCAGCCCACGCGTTGCCCGGATTGCCGCCGCGCCCGCAAAATGCAAAAGTCGCAAATGAACAATGGCGGCTATTATGATTCGGGTCCGCGCCGTAAAGAGATTTTTGATGTGGTTTGCGATAGCTGTGGGCGACAAACCACGGTGCCGTTCAAACCCACCGGGCGCAGTCCTGTGCTATGTCGGGATTGCTACAACAAAAACCGTTCCGAAGCCTAACCTGTTATAAAACAAAAAGCGTGTGCCGATTGGCACACGCTTTTTTATGAAGGCGGAGGGAGAGGGATTTGAACCCCCGTGGGTGTTACCCCGCATCGATTTCGAGTCGAGCCCGTTCGGCCGCTCCGGCATCCCTCCAGATGGGATAAAATATGCGCGTGGAAACGCGCATATTCTGTTTCATAGTGTATCCTGTTTTGCCCGAAATGCAAATAGTAATTGAGGGTGCAACCCCACAGATACAGTAACTTTAGGGGGTTTCTATTGCCAATTCCCGGTAGAGTTGGGCAACCAATTCTGCCTTTTCCACCTCCGGTAAAAAGCTTGCCTCTGCCGCACCAATAACCGTGTTATAGAGCGCATCGTGCGATACCCCTAATACCTCTAAGGCAAAGGCATATTCATCGCTCAGGGTGATACGGCTAATTGCGGGGTCGTCGGTGCAAATAGCAACGGGAACGTCTGCGCGTATTAATTCCGCTAGGGGGTGGTGCGCCGCGGTAGCCGCCGCGCCTGTATGTAAGTTACTGGTCGGGCAAACCTCTAAAAGAATGTTCCGTTCCCGCAATGCCTTCAGCAACGCCGGGTCTTGAATACTGGCAACCCCATGAGCAATGCGATTGGCATAGAGCGAATCAATCGCTTCCCA
>CBKYSX010000671.1:0-3100 GCA_966690745.1 uncultured Ardenticatenales bacterium | reverse complement strand
AGTTTGCACGATAAAAACTCGGTTTCTTTTTCAACCGATTTTGGGCTGGTTGGAAATCTCTCAATGAAACAAAAATGAATATCAGGGTAGGCGAATATGCCACTCTGAAACTATCAAACTATCAAACGGAGGCAACATGGCAAAACGTATTAAAGTCGGGATTAACGGCTTCGGGCGGATTGGTCGTCAGGTGTACAAAGCGATTTATGAAAATTACCGCGATGTAATGGATGTGCAAGCTATCAACGATTTGATGGATGTAAACACCAATGCCCACCTCTTGAAATATGACTCGACCTACGGGCAATTCAGTGGAGATGTATCGGTTCGGGATGGCGCGATTTTTATTGATGGAGAGGAATTGCGGAGCTTTGCCGAACGGGACCCCGCCAAAATTCCCTGGGGAGAATTAGGGGTAGATATCGTCATTGAATCTACCGGGATTTTCACCGATGCCGCCAAAGCCAAAGCGCACCTTGATGCCGGAGCCAAACGGGTAATTATCAGTGCACCCGCCAAAGGGGAAGACATCACAATTTGTTTGGGGGTGAACGAAGAGCAATTCGACCCCGAAAAGCACTTCATCATCTCGAATGCCTCCTGCACTACCAACTGCCTCGCGCCCGTTGCCAAAGTTCTGCAAGATACTTTTGGGATTCGTCGCGCCCTGATGACGACGATTCACGCCTATACCAACGACCAACGCATTTTAGACCTCGCCCACAAGGATTTGCGCCGCGCCCGTTCCGCCGCCATCAACATCATTCCTACTACCACCGGGGCGGCAAAAGCGGTGTCGTTGGTGATTCCCGAATTGCAGGGACGGTTCGACGGTATGGCATTCCGGGTTCCGGTTCCTACGGTGTCCGTGGTGGATGTGGTAGCGGAAGTGGAACGGGAAACCACCGTTGCCGAAATCAATGCCGCGCTGAAAGCCGCCGCCGAAAGCGATGATACCTGGATTGGCGAAGTGCTGGGCTATACCGAAGAGCCGTTGGTTTCCAGCGATTTCATTGGCAACCCCAATTCCAGTACGGTGGATGGGCTTTCGACGATGGTGATTGGCGGCAACCTGGTGAAAGTGGTGACGTGGTATGATAACGAATGGGGCTACAGCAACCGCGTCGCCGATTTGGTCTATTACATTGCCGGGGAGCCGGAAGAGGTAGATGCCAATGGCGAGAACGGGATGGAAGCGTAACTGAATTCCCTTCGGCTTTTAGATTCCAAGAGCGTGTGTCAACGAGATGGTTGATACACGCTCTTTTTTCGTAGGCAATCGGTCAGAATTTTGACAGCCAACAACGTATATCCCCCTCTATAATACCAATAGCCGTTATCAACCCGATTCACAAACAGGGGGACACCATGGTACATCGGTTTCGTATCGCTCAACTCATAGGGTTTGCCTTGTTCATACTAGGACTAGGGATGGCAGTCACGGTAGATATAGGGAACGCCGCCCCATTGAAACAATCATGTGAAGGGCAGGTGATTACGGGGGGATGTTTCTTTGCCCAGACCACCAACGGGCAGGGTGGTTATAGTGTCTTAGATGACAATCAGGCACGGTTTTGGACGGAATATCAACGCCTTGGCGGGGCGCAAACGGTCGGGTATCCGATTTCGCGTCGTTTTGTCTATGACGGATTTGTGACCCAAGCCTTCCAAAAATTGGTGTTGCAATGGCGACCTGAAGTCGGGATTGCCTACCCAATGAACGTCTTTGATGAGTTATCGGAAGCAGGGCATGACCCCCGCCTCTTTTCAACCCGCCAGACCCCGTACCCGCTTGTGAATTTTGACCCGCCGAGTGCGACGTGGGCGCAAGTGGTGGCGGGGCGGCAGGCACTACTCAATACTAACACCGCCATTCGCGCCCGTTACTTCTCCTTTAGCGACCCGTTGAATGTCTTTGGTTTGCCCACCTCACGGGTGGAGGACATGGGCAACCATTACGCCGTGCGGACGCAACGGGCGGTTTTTCAACAATGGAAAGAAGCAGTCCCGTGGGCGGGGGCGGGCGAAGTCACGATTGCCAACGGGGGTGATATTGCCAAAGAAGTGGGCTGGTTTGACCCGGCATGGTTAGTACCGGAAAACGCACCGGGGTCGCCTGCCCCTACACCGACCCCTGAACCGGTGTGGGAACCCTACGATGTGGTGGTGAGCGCGAAACAGCCCGGTACACTATTCCTTCTACAAGTGAAATACCTCTATACGGGTAGAGATTTTCGTCTCATGGTTACACGTAATAGTGGGACGACATGGGATGAGTTTATTGATGGGAGCGTTCCGACCACATGTATCGAAGACATTACGATGGACTATAACACTCCAAACGAGCTCTATATTCTGGGGTGCGATGGAGTGTACCGGTGGGACGGTGGCGAATGGGTGCAAATTTCCACCCTGCCTCATACGGGATATGTAATCCAATACGGCAATCCACAAACACGCTGGGCAATACGGGACGTAGGCATTAGTGGGAGGGAACTTGCCCGTACGGATGACGGCGGTGCGACCTGGCGACGGTTAGGCGTTTTTAATATGGCAGGGCGGGAGTTGATGGTGGACTCAAGTACCAATCGCACCCTCTATGCCATAGACTTCCGCCGTGATTCTGTCGGGGGTCCAGTGTTGGTACGCATGGACAGTTCTCTGGAAAACACACAGATAGATCTTGATGTAGATGATGACCCTACCAATGCGTATCTACGTCCTACCGCCATCACCATTAACGGGTCGAATGGGGATGTCTTTTATCTGATTGCCGGAAATGGAGACATTCCGACCCGTTTATGGCGATCTCGCAACGCCGATGAACCTGATGTGACGAAGATTGAATGGGAAGTTCGGTATGCTGTCTCCAACACGCTCAATACATTGGCGGGGGGTACGGATGCCACCGGACGGTTCGCTCTGTATATGATTCAAGCAGTAAACCCCGGCGATGATGAATTACTGGTATCGGTGGACGAGGGGCTGTCGTGGCAACGTATCGCAACGCCCCGATAATCGGAGCATTTGAATACAAAAGAGGCGCAATGTAATGCGCCTCTTTTTTTATGGTGACAATTGTACAAAAGTTCGCTATACT
>CBKYSX010000670.1:0-3113 GCA_966690745.1 uncultured Ardenticatenales bacterium | reverse complement strand
GAGGCTGTAGGGGGTAAAGGGGATGGGCATAAAAAGGGTAAGGGGTTAGGAAACGGAACGGGTGTGCCACTCGTCGCGTAAAATTGCCATGTTTACAAGGTCGGTATACTCCCCATCAATCCAGACGGCGCGGCGGGGGCGACCTTCTTCAATGAAGCCGCAGGCGCGATAACAGCGAATTGCCCGTTCATTTTTGGCGTGAGTGGTCAATTCAATCCGTCGCCCCCCCAGATAATGAAAGCCATAATGAAGCAGAAGGTTAACCGCATCCCGCCCGTACCCTCTCCCCCAATAGGCACGGTCGCCAATCATAATCCCCAGTTCAAAATTACGGTGGGGATGGGTAAGGTTCATCAGCGAGGCATACCCGATATACAACCCGTCGGCTTCGATAGCGAAGGGCGCAATGGAATCGGACGCGGTAATACGGCTCTGATAAAAAGCATCTGCCGCGTCGCGGGGCGACACATGGGGATAGGTACTATCCAGCAGATAGAGTTCCGCGTCCTGATTAAACTCGTGCTGTCGGGCAACATCCTCCGCTTTCATCGGACGTAGCAACACTTTTTCCCCTTGCAACATAACGCCTCTTTCGTCACTTTGGTTTCATGCCACCCGTCCCCACCCTGTAGGGGCGCACCCTTGTGGTCGCCCTAACCCACCATAATGGCACCAAACCCATGCCACCCAAGCATCGTTCGTAGGGGCGGGTCACATTCCCGGCGATACCCCCAAAATGAACCTGTGACCCGCCCTGACCCCCAAACGACATGATTTACATACGCGTGGAATGTATGGGTGCAACCACAAGGGCGGGTCACACGTTCCATGCCATACCTTCTATAAGGTGTGACCCGCCCCTACGCTCCGCGTGCCGTTTTTACGGCAGGGCGAAGCATCCGTCACGCCCCATGCCCGCCCATTCACCATCGCCCATCATTCCGTACAACCTTCGCGTCACCAACGCGGGCGGATGCTATCGCCCCTACCTTCTCCGCCTCTCCGCGACGGAGAGGGGGTCGGGGGGTGAGGTCGCCGTTGCCGTTTATGCAACATGCAATATGCACTATGCTGTCCTATCCGTCACTATTCCCACGACACTTCCGCCACCGCACTCGACAGCGCACGGTCATCGGGCAAGAACAGGACATCCACTTGCCCCTCCTTCGATTGTTGTTCCAGGGCAGTGCCTTGCGCCGCGCCTTTTACGCCCAACAGCGCATACGAAACAGCGTGGTCAGTCGGTCCGGTTGCCGCGCCCAGCGTTTGGAAGGCGGCAACCGTATCCAAATCAAGATAAGTGGTTGCCGCGCCCTGTAATGCCACCGCCACGATTTTGCCGTTCGGAATATCCGCAATGAACTGATGCAGGGCATCCCGCTCAAACTCGTTGGCGGTGGTGTCGAAACCGCGAATCTCCTCCACCGCGCCCGTCGTCGGGTCAATCACCGTCACATTCGTACCGTTGCGGTGGGCGGATACATCCGCGTCACCCAATGTCATCCACGCCAGATCCCCCAACCCCGGACCCCCGCTTTTAATCGTTATCGGCTGACGGAAATTGGTTCCCGTCGTACCAATCTGTTGGAGTTGCGGAATCACGTCTACCGGTAAATCAGTACGGGAAAAGCGCAAGCCCAGTCGCGCCGTTGGTCCTTTTAGCCTATCCGCAGGCAGGGTGATCGTAATATCATTCCACCCCGGCAGGAGGTCAATCGGCTCCCCTAGCGGTTGCTCAAACAACAGGGGTTGCACCGTTTGCGGCGTTTGGAACGGGCGCACCGTCAGCGTTACCGTCATATCCACATCCGGGGTCGCCACAGGCAGAAGCATCAATGCCTCATCGGTTGCCCAATTGTAGGCAATCCCCCCCTCTTCATCATCCCCGAACCAGCCATAGACCTGATACAAATCGCTCGTCGTTGTGCCAAACGGAATCGTACCGCTTGCCGCAGGCGGGGCATCTACCCGGTAGAGCAGTAAATCTTCCCCTTCATAAAGCGGCGACATCGGCAAGACTTCTTGCAAATAGGCAAGCGCACGGTCACGGTTTTGTTCGTAGGGTGGGCGACCTTCAATCGCGGGGTGAACCGCCACATAGCGCACTCCCAGCAATGCCATCGTTTCCAGAGCGCGGGCGGTATCGTCGGCTTGTTGTTCGGCGGAAACTTCCCCATCATTTTGGATGGAAATCAGCGAACGCACGATGGGAACTTGCTCCCAATAGTCGAATTTATAGGCGGGGGCGCGGGAGATATTACCCTGCAAGAGGCGGTGGCGGTGCGCCGCGGAATACCATTCCGTCCGCGTATCTTCCACCCCGACCACCCCAAAAGAGTTGCGCCAGCCCAGGGGCAAGGTCAGCACGGCACCATCATCGGGGTCGGCGATCACCTCGGCATAGCCCGCCGGAATCCGCGCATCCGTAAGGGGCAATGGCAACGCCAACTGTTCGATGAGCAATACCATCCCCAACGCCCCAG
The DNA here is from genome assembly GCA_966690745.1 of uncultured Ardenticatenales bacterium. Classification (GTDB taxonomy): domain Bacteria; phylum Chloroflexota; class Anaerolineae; order Ardenticatenales; family Ardenticatenaceae; genus CBKYSX01. The sequence goes on along the minus strand of CBKYSX010000670.1, from coordinate 630 downwards.
CACCCCATGCCCCCGCGTTTTTGGGCAAACGACGCGCCAGCACAATCAGCCCGTACCCCACCAACACGGCGGCGCAGAGCAGTAGCACCACGCTAAAGCGGTTGGCGGCGCGGTTGCCCTGCACAATCGGGATGTAATGAAGCAGGATGAACGGAAGCGGAATGGCGGTGGTTTGCCCGTTGCCCAACACATTGTCAAAAGACCATTGGTATTTGCCCGCGATTTGCAGAACCGGACCCAACGCCAGCACCATAAAGCCTACCAACCCCGCCGCCCATAGCCGCACCACGCCGCGCCAGCACCACCATGCGATTGCCGCCAGAAGCAACGTACTAACCCCCACAAACACCGTGTTGACATCGTTAAAGCGGCTTGCGCCGGGGGAAACGGCGTTCACCTGCACACTCCGCAATTCCGTAACCCAATCAGGACCCCAGAGTGGGTGCAGGGCGGTGGGCGAGGTAAAAGAGAGCAAATCGGCGGAAAGTTTGAGCGCGTCCCCCCATCCCGTTAGCACATAATCGGTAGAGAGCAGGGTTCGCACCACCGGCACCCCGACGGGCGACCACAGCACCGCCGCCACCAGCGCGGCAACCGTCAAACGGGCGAACCACCCTTTTTGCGCCTGCT
>CBKYSX010000669.1:0-3120 GCA_966690745.1 uncultured Ardenticatenales bacterium | reverse complement strand
GGATGACGAAGAGGATAGTCTGGAAGTGGCGGAGATTTTGCTCCTTGAATTGGGGGCAACGGTGCATACCGCCACGAACGGCAAAGATGGGGTGGCGTTGATCCGGCAGGTGCATCCGCGCCTTGTGATTTCCGACCTTTCGATGCCCATTATGGATGGCTGGGGCTTGATTTTCGAAATGCGGAAAGACCCGGAATTGCGCGATATTCCTGCCCTTGCGTTGACGGCACACGCCATGCAAGGCGACCGTGAACGGACGCTGGCGGCGGGCTTTCAAGATTACCTGACCAAACCGATTGAAGCCAAACCCTTCATCCGCGATTTACTGGAACGGTTGGCGGCTGTCCCCCATTTACAAGCGGCATTACAGTTATAGAAAGCGAAGCGAGGAGAGGAAAGCGATAGTCGTGTTCTCGCTTCTCCTTTCTCCTCTCTCTATCTGAGGTTATATGAGCCAGTGGCGAATTTTGAGTGTCGAAGATGATCCCGATGGGCAAGAGTTGGTATCCACGATTCTGACCCATATGAATATTCCGATGGATGTGGCGTATAACGCCGAACAGGCGGAAGTGTTGTTGTTTGAGCAGGGGCGAACGTACAACGCGATTGTGATTGACCTGGCTCTGCCGGGGAAAGATGGCTGGACCCTGCTCCGCGAGATTCGGAGCAATCCGAACACGCGCCATATTCCCTGCATTGCCGTAACGGCGTATCACACGTCGAAATTGCGCGAAGATGCCCTGCGCGGCGGCTTCAATGCCTATTTCTCCAAACCCTTGGATGCGATGTCCTTCGGGCGGCAAATCGAAAGTATTTTTGAAGACGGAAGGGGAGCAAAGCGGGGGCAATCCTACAGGGTTGCCCCCGCTTTTTGTTGTGGAAGGGACGCAGGATGCAGAAAACGGCGACCTCACCCCCGACCCCCTCTCCACAATGGTTTAATACACGATACGTTGGCATGCCCGGATGAATGGTTGATACCACTCAAGTCCCCGCTCTAAAGAGGCGGCACTATAGACCCGTCCTTCGCAGAGTTTCGCAGAGGACGGGTCTATAGCACGGTCACTTTAGTGCCGTGAATCGGGTTGCCAACAACTCTTTTGCAAAAAGTGTCGTGTTCTAAACCACAATGGACAGGGGGTGAACCTGTAGGGGTGCCAGCATCCGTCCGCGTTTGTTGCGGGATGGCGGTGGGGCATGAATGAAATCTGTTGAGAGGTGGGTGTGTGGCGTGACCGATGCTTCGCCCTGCCGTAACGATGGAACGCGGCACGGGTATAACACAGAAAGACGGAGGAACGGAGACACCGGATGATTTGTGGGCGTAGGGGCGGGTCACATCTCCAATGCCACATCCAATATGCAACTTGTGACCCGCCTAATTGGACATGTTGTCTAAAAATAATTTGTCGTTCTTTGTGCCCTTTGTGCCTTTGCGCAAGACATCGCCGTTGTCCTTTCTCGATTCTCGCGCTTTGGAACGGTTTTGGAACGCTCGCCTGTTATAGTCCGTTATAGAACGGTTTGGGATGACCCGAACCGCATGACACCCTTCTATTTCCAAGTGAGTTGTTCCATGAAACCCACCCTTGTTTTTTTGTTTACCCTGTTGTTATTAACCACCACCCTTGCTACCACCGCCGCCTTTGGCGGCAACACCTGGTTCATTTCCCAAACCGAAGCCGGGGTGGGAGGTGCTGAGGAAAGCGAAGCTCCGCAGACCGATGGCGACGGACGCTACATTGTGTTTCAGAGCCGCGCCGAAAACCTGGTGCCCGGTTCCAGTACCGATTATGATATCTTTGTTAAAGACCGTGTAACAGGCATTGTCACCCTTATCAGCCGGGGACTACTGAACCAACCCGCCGATAACTCTTCATCCCGACCGTACATCAGCGAAGACGGACGCTATATCGCCTTCTCCTCCTACGCCACCAATCTCGTTTCCACCCCGCTCGGTGCGACCCAAAATGTTTTCGTCTTTGACCAACAAACAGGCGTGATTGAACATGTTTCCACGAACAGCGAGGGACAACCGGGGAATGAACAAAGCATTGCTTATGGCATCAGTGGTGACGGACGTTACGTATTGATGACCTCCGATTCCACCAATTTCAGTGCGACGGACACCAACGACCAGGGCGATGTCTATGTGAAAGACCGCCAGACGGGAGCCATGGAGCTCATTTCGGTGGGAATTGGCGGTGCCGGTGCCAACAACGGCTCCTACCTACCCCATATCTCCACCAACGGACGGTATGTTGCCTTCACTTCCCTGGGGACCAATCTGGTGACCGACGACACGAACGGGACGTGGGATATTTTCCGGCGGGACCGCGACACGCAAAGCACCACGATTGCCTCCCGTGCCTCCGACAACAGCCAGAATCAGGGCTATGTGACCAACGCCTTCGTCACCGATGATGGACGCTATGTCGGCTTCATCGCCGAAGGGAATTCGCTTCATCCTGATGCACTGCCCGGCAATGATGACAACCTGCTTCGCCGCGATATGCAGACAGGGGAAACCCTACTGCTTTCTGCCGATGCGGAAGGCAATGCCGCTTCAATTAGCGGTGGTCCGCAATTTTCCTCCGATGGGCAATGGATGGTTTTTCACGCCTATGATAATACGCTGGTGATGACCGACACCAACACCGAAGAAGATGTCTATCTCAAAAATCTGGATACAGGAACGGTTGAGATTGTCTCCGTGGCAGATGGTGGCACTCCCGGCGATGGTAGCTCGCGCAACCCCGCCATCAATCAGGACGGAACCGTGATTGTCTACGAATCCGGTTCTACCAACTTTGCCCCGAACGATGCCGATAATTACAACGATGTCTTCGCCGCCGTTGCCTTTGTTGAACCCACCGCTATCACCCTCGGTACGCTTTCCGTCGGCACCGCCGCCTCAAATGGGTTCGTGATAACAGCCATTGCCCTACTCGGACTCCTCGCCATCGCCGGTATTGTGCGCCGCCGCTAATTAAAGAATTGGGAAACGGGAAATGAGAATTTTCCCGTTTCTCATTTCCCGCTTCTCCTTTCGCCGTTCTTTGTGCCCTTTGTGGTTAAACGCCGTATCCGTTTCCCCTTACTCCTTACCCCTTACCTCTT
>CBKYSX010000668.1:0-3122 GCA_966690745.1 uncultured Ardenticatenales bacterium | reverse complement strand
ATTGGCGCGGACCATGCAGAACCCGAATGATTATGTAGATGTGGAGGAGCAAAAAGCGTTGTTGAGTTTTGTGCTCTACGGCGACCCAGCTCTGCCGCTGGACACCCGCCCGCGCCATCCCGATACCAGTGGCTTGCGCCAGAAAGCGCATAAGACGATGGCGGAGAGCAAATACCAGGTCTCCGCCAAATCCATTCCGAACCAGAATCTGGACCCGGCTCTGCAAAAAGCGGTGTTGACCTTTGTTGCACCCTATACACAAGCCGCCGGAGCCACGCCCAAAGTGCTTGCCCGTCCGATTGGCTTCCGTGATGCGCCACCGACCCTTTCCTCTTATTTCACGTCTACGGCGACCCTGCCGAAAAGCAATTCCGGCTTCGGGTCAAAGTTTAAGGAGAAGTGGCATATCACCGTCAGCCAGCCCATCGCCAAAGATGGGGTACTCCATCAGAAAGTCATCACGCTGACGATGGATGACAAAGGGAAAGTTATTAAAAGCCATACGTCCAAATAATGAAGAGTGGTCAGTGGTTGGTGATAAGTGAACGGAAACGACAAGCGATAGATGCTATAGATAGAAATATGGGTTTCCCGATAGGTCTAACGATTACGCACATCTCTAAAGCATCTCAGAAAGAAGGAGGATGGTAGGGGCGGGTCACATCAAACCAGCGTTTATGGAATGGAACTCGTGAACCGCCCCATTCCCCACAAGATAGATGACCCGTTCTGCGCGGACAGGGCGGGTCACAAGTTCCATTTTGGGAATACCGCCGGGGATGTGACCCGCCCCTACGAACGATGTACGTTGCATTCCGGGGCGGTTGCAACCATTATGGGTAATCCGTAGTCGGGGTAGTCCACCCCAACAGGAAATCCGCCGTTCACTTATCACTTATCACTGACCACTCTTCACTGACCACTCACTATGTTCGATTCATTCCCCCGCCCATCCCGCGACCGCAAGATTGGCTTTCATTATTTTCCCGATAGTAGCCATTACACCCCCCGCGATCAGCACCATTGGTTGCCGGTGCTGGAACGATTGGGTGCGTCATGGTTGACGCTGGTTGCCGACCCGAACGAGGTGATTCCCCGCGACTTTCTGCAAAGTCTGAAAGAGGTGGGGATTGAGCCGATTGTTGAAATCGCCCACCGCCCGAACTTAAAAGTCGAGCGGCGCGAGTTACAGACACAGGCACAGCATTATGTCAATAATGGCGTTCGCTACATTACCTTCCTGCGCGAACCGAACATGGAGCGTGGTTGGAGCGTAGGTGAATGGCAAAAGCCCCGGTTGGTCGAACGATTGACGGGCTTATTGCTCCCTGCTTTGGAAACCTTTACCGAGGTCGGATTGTATCCGCTACTGCCTCCCCTCGCGCCCGGCGGAGATTATTGGGACACCGCTTTTTTCACCGAAATGATGGATGTGGTGAGCAAAAAGGGCAGTCGTAATTTGTTGAATCGGTTGGGGATTTGCCTGCACCATTACGCCTTCAACCGCCCCCTCAGTTGGGGGCATGGCGGACCGCACCAATGGAAAGAGAGCCGCCCCTTCCGCACGATTGGCGAAGACCATCGCGGCTGGCGGTTGTGGGAATGGTATGATGAAATCGTTCGGGCAAAAGTGGGGCGCAGTTTGCCGATGATAAGCGGAGCCACCGGAGCCATCCTGCATAGCCGCGATCAAGCCGACCTGCCCGCCACCACCACCGAACAGCACAGCGAACGCAACCTGTCGCTGATTCGCGCCATCCAACATGGCGATGCACCGGATTTCCTGTTGAACCTGAATTTCTGGTTGCTTGCCGCCGAGCCGAGCCACCCCGCCTATGACCATGCATGGTTCCGTAGCGATGGAAGCCATTTGCCCGTGGTCGAACGGTTACAGGCAAGTTATACCGCGCCCACCCGTCCGCAAGTCGTAGATAAGAGTACCCCCAACGGGATTACCCACTATCTGCTCCTCCCTCAATGGGAATGGGGGGTATCGTCGCTCCATTGGGAAACGGTTCTGCCCTTCGTGCAAGCCACCAAAGCCACGGTGGGCTTTCAATTGAGCGAGGCAAAACGCGCTCATCGGGTAACGGTTTTCATCGGGGCGCAGGGCTATGATGAACGAGTGGTGGCGGAACTCAAAAGCGCGGGGTGCCTTGTGGAAGCCATCCCCGCGCCTGATCTGGCAACGTTGAAGCGAAATTTGGTTCAACGATAGTATTGAGAAAACGACCTCGCCGTATGCCCCGCTCTCAAATTATTAGGAGCCGAAACCGAGTTTCTGCCGTTGAAAACTCGGTTTCTTTCTTATTTCCATTATCGCATATCGTAGTTTTTACGGAAGGATGCGTTAAATCACGTCACCCCCTGGCCACCCCGACCTAAAGGACGGAGCTAGTCCATACGGGAATTTCCAGACGTGAGACGGTTGCGATACAACCCCCTGTATTTCGTAGCCCCATTCGTTAGGGCTATAGATTACCCACAAACCAAACGATTCCATCATCGGTACAAAGGGTGGTAAGGGCGGGTGGTCGGCATGGCGTATTTACCCTTATAGAGCGCACACCCGCCCGCCGTTGCCGCCACCCCACGCCCCATTTTGGAACACGGGCGGGTCTTTAACGATGGCTGGATGGCTCTGCATTCCGATGACCCGCCCCTACCAGACAACGGTGCATTTAGCAACGGGAATTAGAGGATAGGATTGCCGTCTTCTCAATACCCCATACTCACTACCCTACTCTGTTGCGCCTGTTGCACGACATCGCGCAATTGGTTCAGGTGGCTGTCGTCATGCATTAAGCCCATCACGAAACGCGACACCGCATTCATGGTCCCGACGGTTTCCAGATACCAACCCGTCACCGCTTTCACATTGTCCAGATAGGGGCTGTCGGGCCACAGGTCCAACGAGGCGAGACGCATCCGACGGCTTTCTTCCAAACGGTGGCGCACCTGTTCCATCGTGGTCACGGTTTCCCAGTGAACTTCGGAACGCGAACGCCCCTCACGGGGGGCAACCCCCCGCGCCAATTCCGCCGCCAGAAATGCACTTTCTTCCGAACTGGCGGTGGCGTGGACAATGAGGTGGCCCAACGTCCATGGCATATTGACCTCTT
>CBKYSX010000667.1:0-3123 GCA_966690745.1 uncultured Ardenticatenales bacterium | reverse complement strand
TGCCCTTAAAGAACGGCAAAGGGGAGATGTACGCGCGGGGCAACCTGCTCTTTGGCTGTTGGCATACCAATGATGGGCTAACCATGATTTATACCGCCCGCCCGGTTGCCGAATTTAAGGAATTTCGGAAAGATGTCGAAGGCAATTACATGGCGACCTTTGACAGTGTGCCGGAATTTGCCGAACGGGTACGCGTAGCCAAACGGGTAGAACCAATTCGCGGCGCAGGGGATTTGCCCAATTATTTCCGCAAACCATATGGAGACGGGTGGGCACTCATCGGGGATGCAGGCTTTTTCAAAGACCCCATCAACGGGCATGGGATTAATGATGCCTTCCGCGATGCCGCGTTGGTGAGCGAAGCGTTGGATGCGGGGTTTAGCGGGGCGCAACCCCTGCCGCAGGCACTTGCCCATTACCAAAAGGAACGGGATACCGAATCCAAACCCCTCTATGATTTCACGCTGGAACTTGCCAGCATGAAACCACCCGCCCCCGAACAGATTTTGATGTTTCAGGCGTTGGGCAAGAGCCAGGCCGCCGCCAACAATTTTCTGGGGGTGATGGCAGGAATTGTGCCGCTCAAACAATTCCTCAGTCCGAAAAATGTACTCGGTTTAATTGGATTTAAGGGGATGGCACAGGCGCTCTGGGCAAAAGTGTTTCCGCCCCGTGCGGCGTAATTTTTCTGGATCTAAAAAGAGAGCGAGATAGTCGCTCTCTTTTTTTATTTATTCTTCAGCATCCCCTTCTTGGCGTAAATCATCGTCCGCCGGGGTGCTGCCCTCCACCATATCACCGCCGACCACCGTTCCTATTTTAATCTGACTGTTGTTGATACCACTGATATTGACCCCACCCTTCTGCTCTTTCATCGGGCGTGTTTTACCATCTGATTTTTGGGTGTCGCTCTGCCATAATTTGCCATCGGGAGAACGCATAAACAACACCGGAATGCCCCAATGGGCATAATCGCCTGCGCTCACATAAGCACGGATTCGCATTTCCGTAATAATTTCGTCCACTGCTCTGCCTTTTGCCAGATAATCATACAGGGTTTTGGCAAAATTTTTTGCCAATCGGTCGGGAACGGGAGCCTGTTGGGCGATGACCGCGGGAATGCCGCTTCGCACCAATGAGGGCGCAATTGCCATAATCGCTTCTTGCCCCTGTGCCACTGCACTTTGACAGGCGTTTAACACCACCATCTTTACATCACGTCCCCGAAACAATGCCCGTAGTTTTTGCGCAGTAATGGTATCTAATGCGCCCGCGTCATCTTCAAATGCCAGAAACCCTTCCCCGGCTTCGTTAATGGCTCCATGCCCGACAAAATGAAGGACATCTACCCCTTCCGCCAAAGCTTCTTGCAACAATTCTGTCGTGATGTGCGGTAATACCTTGACCTGAAACAAATCGCCCACCAATTTCAGGCTGTCCAAAATCAGTGCCGCTTCGCCGTCCACATCCAGAGCAGGCAATTCCGACGGGCTTGCCAACGCGATTAAGAGTTTAAGCGGTGTAGGGGTTCCTAAATGATTGGGGGGAATCGGCTCGGCAATATAACGCACCCATGCCAAATCCGGGAGCAATGCCATAAATTCGTTATGGGTATTCCAACACAATTCCCACGGCAATTGGCTCAATTCGGGTGGCTCAATGCGGAGCCGGAGCCGTAAAACCTGATTTTGGCTGTCAAGACGGCTGGTACTGGCGGTGAACCTCTCTAATAGCGGTGCAGGGAATAACCATTCAAACAGTTGTTTTCCAAACGATTCTGCTTCCGTATTCGTAAGACGGCTCTCCTGCCATGCGGTTAGAAGCTCCGGTGCAACTTGAGGTGCCGATTGGGTAATTCCCGCACCTTCGCCCGCAGGGGACGCTAAAATCTCAACCGTGTAGCGTTGTGGTTCATGGTCGGCGCGGACCCGTAGGTCAAAATTGGTGGTCATCGGGCATCCCCTTTCTATTGGAGAATGGCGGGATAGCGTTTTTCGGTCCGGTAATAGGTTGTCAGATAATGGTAAGACCATCTGAACAGGTTTTTATAGACCCCATTTTTTCAACCAAATCTCTAATTTTAATGTTTCCGGTTCTTCATTAAAGGGAAAAGTCCGGCTGTGCATTCGTGCTTCAATCTCATGGGCGGATTGCCAAATCCGTCGCACCAGATCAGGTGGGTAAGACATTGCCATCGCGTGTTGTTCTAATTCATCCTCGTCATCCAGATAAATTCCCCTTTGCCGCTCCCAAATCACATCCAAATCCAAATCTTGAGCGTATAAGACTCCATTTTCATAGGTAGGTGGGGTCGCGACATTACAATACCACAATGCCCATGTGCCATCCGGCGTAAATGCAAGGTTGGCATCCCACCATGTTTCGTGCCAGAGCCAACGAAAACTGTGATAGCGGGTGGTTTGATTGCCGCGATAGGTGGCAACGGCTTGCCCTGCCGGAAGATAGAGCAACCAACCCCATTCGGCGGCTTCCAGCACCTTGTATTCTCCCCATGAATGGAAAGCACCATCGTATTTAGTAGTCTGCAAGATCACGCTGTTCATCCAATTCCTTGAGCCAAAAAATCATCGTTTTGGGCGATTCTTGCGCTTCATCTGTAGTCTTCCATGTAAAAGTTGTTCTTAGTTCAGGGTGTTTTACATAGCCCCGGTGCCGCCAGAATGAATCTAACGGGACATAATCGTGGGGACGGCGCGGGTCATTGAGCGGCATCTCTACAGCCGAAAAGGCAGTATGCGTAATGCGGTGGAAGGTGCGGGCATACCGTTCACGCTCCTTAAAAAACTGCACACCAATCCCCTGTCCGCGATAGGCAGTTTGCAATACGGATTCGCCAAAATAAAAAACACGATCCACATCCCACCGTCGTTGCTTAAAAGGGTGTTGAAATTCCGGTTCTTCTTCAATTAACGGGATGCCCGTGGTTGCACCTACAATGGAATCTTCATCCCACACCAACACAAAGAGACTATGCGCGGAACGACTGTACCGTTGTAAATATCGTGTTTCATACTCCATCGTCCCGTCGTACAAATAAGGATACGCCCGAAATATCTCAATCCGCAATCGTGCCACATCATTGAGGTAGGGATGGATTTCCTT
>CBKYSX010000666.1:0-3128 GCA_966690745.1 uncultured Ardenticatenales bacterium | reverse complement strand
AAAAGCGGCGGGCAACTGCCCGCCGCTTTTAGGTGAGGTGTGTAGGTGTTCCGTTTGTGCCAAAACGAAATGCCTTGTACCCCATCTCCTATCGGGATTCAATTACAGAAACGGGCGGCAACATCCAAGAAGCGCAACTTTTCCCGTTCGTCCCGAATCCCGAAGGCATGCGCCATCCGCCACACATCTACAAACCGTTGCGGACGGCTTTCGCCACTCCGCCAGCGCGAAATCGTCGCCGCATCGCGCCCGATTTGCCGCGCCAGCCAGCTGCCGGTGCGATCCAACCTATTCAGATAATAGTCAATCAGCGTTCCCAAATCTTCGGCGTGCTCCATGTTACCCTCCGCAAGTCGGGAAATCGGAGCAGATAAGGGTATCTGGGGACGCTCCGTTTTCTCTTTGCTTATCCTCCATAAACTCACCCGTAGCAGAGTTTGTCACACGCATTTTTCAAGAAACTCGTTTTTCGTTTGAAGTGCGTAACTTTTATAGTTCTTAGCGTCGGATACTTTCGAACGCAATGTAGTTAAAACTTTACCCGTAAAAGCAGAGCGGGCGGCATCTAAAAATGCCGCCCGCTCTGCTTTTTGCATGAATGCAACGGTTTTTTGCATCTCTGCATTGAACGTGTGTAGCAGTGCAACCTTGATACTACTAAATTAGGAGATAGGTACGGAAACTCCGTCCAACGAGGAAACGCTAGCGACCTTCCGCCACGCGGGAGGTTGGGGACCCCACGTACTCGGTCATCTTTCAATCTCCGGAAAGGTACCGATGATGAAGGCGAATTTCCTTCGATTTCTGGGTATTACGACCCTTAGTCTGATCGTTGTGGCGCAAGTGGTGGCACCCACCGCGCCGACCGTCCCGGTGCGGGACAACAGCCGTGAACGTCCGGTTGCCGTTGAGCCGACCCCTACCTTCACCCCGACCCCTGAAAATCGTGGTGATTGTGGCGGCGTAACCTGCGGCTAACCCATCATTAACAAGGGTAGCATTGGACTTTGCCAACGCTACCCTTGTTGTCCTTCAATCCGCTCAAGGTCGCTAAGAATCATGGCGTGATAATGTTGATAACTGGCTATACCTTTATGACGCTCCAGTAATGCCAGCGCATTTCGAAGAATCTCAATGGCTTCTGTAAATCGCTCTTCGGCTTCCATCACTTCAGCGATATTGGACATCACATTTGCGATTTGGGCGACATCATGAAGGTGCTTAAATACCTCACAGGCAAGTTCATAGGAACGATAGGCTTTTTTCCACTGCCCTAATGCTTTATACGATTTCCCCATGGCGTTGTACAGGCTGGCGAGGGGGAACCCCCGATTTAAGCGTCGGAAAACGGGAATAGCTTCGTGGTAATAGACGAGGGCTTGTTGCGGGTTTCCCAGAAAATAATAGGCAATTCCCAGATTGTGCAAGGCGACCGGGTGGTAAGCAGGATCGTGGATCAGGTCAAAATACCCGACCGCACGATGTAAAATATCCCTGCCCTCTTCATATCGCCTTAAGCCATTCAGCGATACCCCTAAATTGGTTAATCCCCAGGCGATAAACCGTAGGTTCCCGGCGGTTTCCCAATACTCCCACGATTTTACGAACCATTCATAAGTAACCTTCGGCTTTTTTTCACGCATTGCTTTCTCGCCATGCACCATGTAAGAATATCCTTTTTCCACGGCGGATTGCACTAACTGTTCGGCGCGTTCCACCATCTGCATGGCAAAGTCTACCTTGACTGCGCTGGTTAAGGCGGCGAACGCCCATCTATTCAACGTGCGTCCCTGACGTTCAGGGTCGGGCAATGTTTCAAAAGCGGCGGCACTGGCGCGGTAATGAGGTTCCGTTTGTTCATAATCTCCCATCAATTTATAGAGGAGACCCAAATGAAAATGACATTCCCCCACCGCTTCCGGATCCGCATGTTCGGTCGCGTGTACAACACCCAGTTCTAAAAAAGGAATCCACTCCTCGCGCCATCCGGCTTGTTCCATCAACGGGGCAAGCAGAAACAGTAGCTCGCGGGTTGGGTGCCACAAATCAGGATGTTTGAAAGCTAATTCAAGAATAGAGAGGGCGTGGTTACGGGTAGGTTCGTCCAGTTGATTGACACGACGCACCGAGGCTAAGGCATACTCCAAGCCATTTCTTACCTGTCGTAGAAAAATCTGTTGGTAGGGGTCAGAAAGCGTGGTGGTCATAGAACATCCAACATCGCATTCAAGATGCGACCATAAAGGGTGGCAACCAAAACGCCCCCCCGGTAAAAGCCTACGAATGGTTCGCGCAGTTCCCCTTATTGGGAACCTTATAATCGTTTAAGCAGGGCTATGTGGAGAAGATAGAACAAGGAGGATAACGCAATGAAATACGGTTATAAGGAAGTACGACTTTGATGGTATTTCGGTTCAATCGGGGACTCTTAATAGGAAACGGTTGAAATTTTCACCATTGTGAACGGGTTTGATGTGGATGTCAATTGTAGAAGGTGGGGTAGCACGGTCTGTGCTACCCCACCTGTATCACCACCCCGCTACACCATTCAACAAAAAGGTGCGGGTCAAACTATGAATAGAGTAGAGGGAGGTAGAGGCAGTGATGTGGGCATCTACAAGATTCAGCCTTATGAGATGAGGCATGGCTTGATCCATATCATCATCGTTTAAACCGCTGGTATGAAGCCATTGATCATACGTGCCGCCTGTTGCCGGAAGGGTTGCTGTTGCCAACCACGCCACCCGTGCAGTTTCTTCTAAATGGTCCCACGCTCGACGATAGACGTAGGTATACAGTTCCCCGGCTTTTCCTTTGGCGGCGTTCAAATCCCGCAAAATCCGCGCCAAATCGTGCATATGGCTTTGCCCCACCACCAACCGCAACGCTAACGGATTTCCCCCCACGGTTTCATAAATAGGACGTAGGTCATCGTGGCTTAAGTCCGAAAAATGGGTCAGACGGGCATTGGTGGCAAGGGCTTTCACCAATGTAAGGGCATCGTTTTCATGCAACTCCGGAACGGCGTAATGGTGAATATCCAACTCCGAATGCAAACTTTTTCGCGTAGTCAAAATAAATTTGCTCGGGTTTGACAGTTCACGAAGCAAAGGTAGTAAATTTTCAAG